>CAJLXE010000027.1 GCA_905210525.1 uncultured Clostridia bacterium
GCCGCCGCGTCTGCAAGCGTCGGCAACTTCTTTTACGACGTCGCCCTTAAAAGGACTGTTTTTTACGCTGTGTTCCGTATAAGCGGACGGCCACAGACAAAATCCGTCGTGATGCTTTGCGGTAATAACTATTCCCTTGAATCCGCCTGCTTTTGCGGCCTCTACCCACTGATCGCAGTCGAGAGCGCTCGGGTTGAATACGCTTTCGGGTTCGGTTCCGTCGCCCCATTCTCTGTCTGTAAACGTATTTACGCCAAAGTGGCAAAAAATGTACATTTCCGTATCAAACCATGCAAGCTGACGAGCCGACGGTCTGACGGATGCCGCCTGTTTTAAAAATTCTTTCATTGATTAATCCTCACTGTAATGTATCAGAGCATATCTTTTATTGTTTTTACTACTGTCATGCCGAGTTTTTCGTACCCTGCTCCGTTATAATGATATCCGTCGCCTGTTCTGATATCGGCTATACCGTCTACAACGGAATAAAGATCTTCAACCGGAATATTGTAACGTGCGCCGACTTCCTTTACGGCTTTGTTTCTATTTATTACATGCGCGTTAAAATCTGCGTAAACAAATTCACTGCAGGGATTTGTTATGGGTGTAGAAAGTGCAAGTACGAATTTTGCGTCGGGAAGCAATTCTTTAAGACGGTATATATACATATCAAAATGCTTTGCATATTCCTCGTCCGACATATGAGCTCCGTGTATTCCGTTATTTACGTGAACAAGCTCAAAGTTTTTGCTTCCGCTCTCGTTTACTATTGTCTCAATTTCGCGGGAAAGATAAATGTTATCAACGGCTTTTGACGAGGTGTATCTGCATACGCAGTAATCCTTGCCGAGCTCTCTGTCTACAACGGGATGATAACCTTGCGTTAT
The DNA here is from genome assembly GCA_905210525.1 of uncultured Clostridia bacterium. GTDB lineage: Bacteria > Bacillota > Clostridia > HGM11327 > HGM11327 > SIG351. The sequence goes on from CAJLXE010000027.1 coordinate 888, forward strand.
AGAATCTCCGAGAAGAAGAATTTTTTTCTCAATTTCCGTGTTGCCGTACCATATATTTGTCCATTCTATTTTTTCGAGTTTACTCATAACTGTTTTTGCCCTTACCGCATTGAACGAGGGCTCCTCCTTAATTGTCTGACTTTTGGAGTGTATATCAACACATCAATATTCTAACATAAACAGGGGGATTATTCAATACTGTAATTGCATGAGGGGAGGGTTAATTACGGAAATATTTAAAACAAATACGGGGCAGCTTTTTACCGGCCGTCCCGTTGAAATATTATCGGAAAGTAACAAACATAGGCTGAGAATTTTTCAATTTTACACGAAAATATCCTTCGCTGTCCGCATGAAGTTCGGTTTCACCGCCGTCGATACGGCAGATAACCGACGATACCAATGAATTAAGCTTAAATTTAAGCACATAGCCGTCGTCGGTACCGAAAATTTTATCATCGGGTAATTGAGCATCCATAACCATAAAAGCGTAGCCGCCGTCAAAATTTTTACTCTGAAAACATCCGACTATGTAAGATCTGTTGCCGGATTCGCATACGAGGTCTTGTATTTTATCGCTGAAACCCATATAAGGGTTTTCCAGAAGAGTATATTCGGGAGCGGAAGAGCTTCTTACGGTATATGTTCCGAGATAATTGTATGCGCAGTACAGACCGCCGATATTTAAAATATTTTCGTTTACCTTTTGGGCCTCAAAGTATGCGCCCGACGGCATATTTTTATCGTCGGCAATGCCGTTGGTATTTTGTATCGGCAGTGAGTAGTTGAAATACTGTACGCCCGTTGCTCCGAAGCACATTGCCACGGACGCCATCCAGCGGAAAGCTTTGGCGGAATTTATATCATTTAAATTTTCGGACTGTACATATCCCCACAGAAGCTTACCCTCAGAACGCGCTTTTCTTGCAAACACTTCATATTCGCGGAAAATATAGTCCATACTTTTTGCCGTGCCGAACAGTCCGCTGTAAAATGCAAGTGCTTGTACGTTATCGAAATATTCCTCGGATTCGGCAATATTTTTCAGCATATCGAGCTGACCCATGAAGTTTACATATGGCTTCCAGCCGTATACGGAATATACGTTTTCATATTGCACGCATAATTCGGAGTAATATTTGTATGCGTCTTCACCGTACGGTTCGTCTACAATGCAGTGACCTTTTATTACGGGGCAATTTTTGTATATTGAAACGTAATCTATGCCTCTGAGTATAATATATATGCCGAATCTTGTACACCATGAGGTAAAATCGTGCATCTGTTTTTCCGTATACATATTTGCATCAACGGTTACGGTATTGAATCCCGCTTCCTTGAGAGCTTTTATCTGCGCCGCGCTTGTAAAAGGATTTGATTCGTAGTTTACGGCGTTTATTGTGAAAACAGGTTCCGTATATGTGTTCTTTGATACGCCTATTATATTTTTTTCGTTGGGTATTATTTTCTTTTCGATGTCATCATAGCCGATATAATTGTTTATAAAATCGTATATTGCCCTTATATCGCTGTAATAGTTGTTTCCTCCGAGAATAATATCTCCCTCGCTTACGGCGATTATATAATCCATGGAACTTTCGAGAGTATTGATTCTGTGTTCTATTGCGGTAACGCGCTTGGAGCTTGCAAGTATTATTTCATTCTCGGTATAAGGGCTGCTGTCCGGGATTAACGGTATCTGTACGCCCGTTACTTTTTTTACAGCCTCCTGAAGCACATATACGGTTTCTTTCTGATATGCCGTATAGGCTGACGGGTAGACTATGGTATATTTTGATAAAGAATATATACTTACACGTTCTTCGGGTACGGGCGTACGCAGAGCTGCGCCGTCATGTTCTGAATCCGGTGCACAACCGAAACATATCAATGTAATTATTAATGCCAGCAACCATACCACTGTTTTTTTCACAGATTTTGCTCCTTAAGATGGATATGCGGCATAAGTGTTCTGTAGTACATTTTGCCGCATATTTTCCGTATGATTTAATTATTTGTTTATATAAAGCTTGGGTGCTTCGTAAAGTCCGTATGCTACAAGGTCGTATTCGCTTGCATAGTTTACGCGGTCTTTTGAATGATGCTCAAACTGTCCGCCGTCCGCAACCGTCTGATCCTCATAATTGAGATGCGGTCCGTAAAGGTTTCTGAAGCTTGCGCACAATCTGAGTTCAATGCTGTTTGAACCCGCTTCAAGATAATCCGATATTTCCGCATGAGCCCCGCCGTCCTTGCCGACTATTCCCGCATATTTGCCGTTTACTTTTACGCTTACGGCGGTAGATATATGCTTGCCGAGAACCAAAAGTGCGTTTTCGGGTTTTTTGTCAAGCTCTGCTTCGTACTTATATACAAAAGCGTTAGGATAGAACTTATACTTCTGATCGAGCAGCGAGCCGTACGTAAAGCTGTCGGGCTTTTTGCATATTATGAATCTGTCTGTTTCGGGATCGATATCAACACCGAATTCGCCTTCAAGAATGAGAACGTCTATTTCGTCTCTTACGTCGAATTTGTCTGCCCATATAACAAACTCGTTGTCGCCCTCCTTTACATAAGAGGATATGTCGATTTTTCCGATTTTATAATCAAGATAATGCTTTTCGCCTGCCCATTGTGCATCAATTCCGTTCACGCGAAGCTTCATGAGCTGAGGCCGTTCTATAACGGCGTATATTTTTTCCGGCAGCTCTCCGTCTTTTATTCTGACATTGTATATTGCTTCAAAACCGGAGCCTTTGCCATAATTATTTCTGTCAAGGAATTCGGATTTGAACTGTATGCCGTTCCATGCGTTGCAGAAGCCTCTTACCTCGATGAGTTTTTTACGTGTCTCGATGTAATAACGCTCGGGATACTCATTGCCGTCGGCTCTGAGTCTGCAGTGGTCAAGAACACAGTTGTTGTCTTTTTCCGGCATTATGGATACTTCTTTGAGCGGTACTTCTTTTTCGGCGGCGGGTTTCGGCAAAGGAATATCAACCTTGTCGCCTTCGACTATCATCATTGACTGATTGCGTTCAAGTCTGAGGGGGAATGTTATTGTGCCGTCCTTTTCAGTGCACTTGATTCCTCTTCTTTCGCCGCTGAAGAGATCCCACTGAGAAGCGCATTTGCCGTATATTGTGATATCCGCTTCGAACGTATCCATGGAATGGTTTACGAAGAAATATACGTGTCTGCCGTCGTCAAGAGTTCTTCTCATATGATTGAAGCCTGTCGGAATGGGTTTGCTGCAAAGGAGTCTTCTCGGCAATACTTTGCAAAGCGCCTCGTGTACGCCCTGTGCGCCGCATACTGTGTTCCAGCCCGAACGGATTGCGTCTGTCAGCGCGCTGTCTGTTGCACCGTCAATGTATTCGGCAGCGTCTCCGGTTGAAATAACCGTACCGCCGTTTTCTTCAAAGCGCTTTATAAGCTCGGCAACGTCTTTTCGCATATTTATCATGTTGCGCGATACAACAACAACGTCGTATGACTGCGCGCCCACAATGAATTTTTTGCCGTCAACAGTACCGTTGTCGCCAACCGAGAATTCATCGCCTATATCGAAATCCCACTGCTCGTCTATAAGCTTCTGCATAACCGTAAGGAAATCGCTCATATCGGGATTTTTTATGCAGTCTGCCGAGAATGTATGATTTATCATTCCCTTTTGCTTTGAAAGAGGAACCATGTAGGCGGTTGTTGTTGTGTTGAGCATGAGGATACGCTGTTCCATTCTGCCCTGTGAGAGGAGGTATGAAATACGTGCGAAATAGTCGTTGTAATCCGTGTATTCATTCCACCACGGCTGACGCCAGTCGAACGACTGAGGACAGTCGCGCTTACGCACGCCGACTATTGAATAATGTGTGAGGTGCTGGCACATGAAGTTTATGCCGTTTACCATAAGCCAGTCGCCTATGCGCTTATAGTCGTTGAATGTGGAATGCCAACCTGCCGCGCCGTACGCTTCAACAAGAGTTCTTTCTTTTTTGAACTGGTTTGCTGCCGAACGTGCCTCGTACATAAGAAGAGTATCGTTCCAGGCGGGAACATCTGCAAGTGCATCGCAAAGAAGCATATCTATTCCGGGCCACTGACGGAACTCATAGGTTCTCTGTTCGGAGAATGCGCCGCCCATAGTCTGCGGCCATGAGTGCTCCTGATCATGTCCCGTCCATGCAATGCCGTTGTCCTCGCACCACTTTGATATGGGCTTTACAAATGAATCTATCCACAGCTGACTGAGAGTACAGTTGTAGTCGTATCTTATTTTTTCGGGAGTGCGGTCGAAGTTGCCGTTGAAATTTTCATATACGGCGGCAATATTCTTTTCAAGAGGATATCCGTGCATTTCCATGAACTTTTTGCGAACCGTATCGGTGTACAGAACCTGATCTTCTCCGCAGCCCCAGATGCTTGCTTCATCGGAGAATATGGCTTTTATGTGATCCTTGAAATCTGCTCCGAAACGTTTTTTGTATTCCTCATGGGTAATCTTTATAAATTCCTCTGTAACCTTCGGGTTGGAGAGATCCACATACGGATGCCCTCCGCATGAGCGGTCATCGCGCGGATCCGTAAGATTTATACGCATTACTTTATCGGAATGTTCTGCCCATTTTTCCGGAGCAACATCGCTCAGGCACTCTCCTACGGCATTGTTTTCTTCATCAAAGGCATACGCCGCAATAAAATTATTACCCTTATCTGCGTGTTTGGCGTTGATTATGCGGTATTCAGCCCATTTTATGATTGTATCGGGGATATGATCCATAACCAAGCCGCCTGCAAATCCGGACGGCCATGCGTATTCGTCGTACATATAGAGAATAAGTCCGAGTTTTTTTGCGCCTTCAAGCGTTTTTTCCCATACGTCAAAAAAATCCTTTTCAAGGTAGGGTGTTATAAGTCCCTGTCTTACGTGGACAAATCCGCCCCCGAAGCCGTGTTCTTTCATTTCTTTAAGCTGTCTGACTGTTTCTTCCGCATCCATTTCTTCATTCCATATCCAGAACGGAGCCGGACGGTAAAATGCGTCCGGAGCGGTAAAACTCTTATATATGTTATCCATAAATTGTTTTCCTTTCGGGAAATATATCGGGCGCACTATACGCGCCTGTTAGATTTTATCATATATAACCGAAAAAATCAACCCCTAAAAGATTTTGCGCAAAATTTATTTAAAAAATGTACGCCATTCGGGAATTATTCGGCGCACAGATAAATAATATTTACAAACGGTTGAAATTGTGGTATAATTCGCATTGTTTAATTTATGTAATTTCCGTGAGGGAGTAGTAAGCGTATAAGTATATGTAGCAAGTCAACATACTGACTTAACGGTCTGGCTTGTTTTAAATTACGAGACTCATGTATAACTGTAACGGCTATACTATGGGTCTTTTTTGTATCCGTTCAAGCGTGTTGTGTTATGCATTAAGAAATTGCACTTGTATCCTCATTAAGAAAGGGCGTCTTTGTACAGAATGTCAAAGACACGGTAAGAAGTATGGATTTTATATTTTTTATGAACAGCGTTTTGCTGGGAGTGGGGCTTGCTATGGACGCATTTTCCGTTTCAATAGCAAACGGACTTAACGAGCCGGATATGACAAAGGGCAAAATGCTCGGAATTGCAGGTACATTCGGATTTTTTCAGGCTCTCATGCCTATGCTGGGCTGGGTATGCGTACATACGTTTGTGGAAAAATTCAAGTCGTTTGAAAAATTCATTCCGTGGATATCGCTTGTTTTGCTGCTTTATATCGGAATAAAAATGCTTGTTGAAGGTATTAAAAAAAGAAAGAAAAAGGATGAAGTCTGTCCGGGGTCAAAAACCGGCTTTGCGGTGCTTCTGGTGCAGGGAACAGCAACCTCCATAGATGCGCTGTCGGTTGGGTTTACAATAGCTTCATACAATTTTATTTATGCACTGGTATGCTCGCTTGTGGTAGCGACTGTTACGTTTGCGATATGCATGGCGGGAGTTGCGGCGGGCAAAAAATTCAGCGCGGGGCTTTCGGACAAATCCGAAATATTCGGCGGCGTAATTTTGATAATAATAGGCTTGGAAATATTTATACGCGGTATAATTGCGTGACGTTTACAGGTGCTTAAAAATCGGCTTAGAAAGCGTCTGCTTCGGATACAAAGGCTTCAGATCAGCAGTTTTTCGAGTTCTTCGGCGTCGGAGACAATTGTTTTAGCGCCGTTTTCGCAAAGAAACTGTTTACTGCGGAATCCCCATGAGACGCTTATGCAGTCAACGCCGGCATTTTTGGCGGTAAGAATATCCACATCGGAATCTCCTATGTAAACCGCTTCCGAAGCGGGGATACAAAGATTTTCAAGAGTTTTGTTTACGGAATCGGGAGCCGGCTTTTTTGCCGTTCCTTTTCGCTCGCCTATTACGGAATCAAACATTTGCGGGAAATATTTATCGCAAAGTATTTTTACCGCAAAATCAGCTTTATTTGATACAACCGCCGTTTTGATGCCGGCATTGCGCAGACTTTGCAGCAGTTCGGGTATGCCGTTATACGGAGCTGTTTTTTCTGTGCAGTGAAGCTTGTAATATTCGCCGAATGCGGTGTATACTTTATTGATATCGTCCGCCGACGCATATTGCGGAACGGCGCGCTCTATAAGCTTGTATATTCCGTTCCCTACAAATTGACGGGTTTCGTTTGTTGTTCTTGCGGGATAGGAGTATTCTGAAAGAACGTGGTTAAGGCTGTCCGCAAGGTCGTCGAGAGTATTGAGTATCGTTCCGTCAAGGTCAAAAACGGCAAGTCGGTATTTCATTGTTTTGTCTCCTGATATTTAATTACGATTATTATACACTTTTTTGTCGGTTTGTCAACCTGCCGACTTTGGTTTTATATATTGCGGTTACAATGTAAAAATTTCGGGGGATTTGCTGTATTGAAAAACCGACGCTTCGACGGTTAAGTGTTGTGTGCTTAATTGCGGCGTAATAAAATAATATTTGTCAGTATTCAATGAAAGTTTTATTAAAACACAATTCACGCTTATTGGTTTCCAAGGCAAAATTGTAATTAGAGCGTGTGGACGCTAATGAAGAAATGTGATATAATATATGCATGAACAAAATTATAAGGAGATATTAATATGTTTAACAATATCGGCAGAAAAATCAAAACATTGGCAAAGGTGATTACCGGGATAGGCATCACCGCTTCTATAATTTACGGTGCAGTAGTTGTGCGGCTGTCAAATTCGCCAATATTTATAATGCAGGGACTTATCATAATGATAGTGGGTTCTTTAATTTCATGGTTGTCTTCTGTGACGTTGTACGGTTTCGGTCAGTTGATTGAAAATACGGACATTTTAGTATCTGTCCACAGAAATAAAGAAACAGAATTCAGAAGCTTTGCGAGAAAACAACCCGACGATATGCACGAAAACACCGATTGATGTGTTCCGGGTACGAAAATATAATATGTTATGCTTTCGCCTGTTTTTTGTTATCGGTTGTTATTTAATAATTTTTTGTCAATACTTTTTGCTTTATGACGGTATTTATTTTGAATGGAATATAAAATCTGCATAAAACACTTGACAAATGCTATGCGGTGTTATATAATATTAGCGTTGAGGACAAAGGCGTCACTACCGTAAGGTTTAGTGCGCCTTTTTATTAATTTTTAGTATTGGGAGGGTAAATACACATGAAAAATGAGTATCTTATCAGTGTATTGGAAACAGTTAAAAAAAGAAATCCGGGCGAACCGGAATTTATTCAAGCTGTAACAGAGGTTCTTGAAACATTGGAACCGGTTGTTGAACGTCGCCCCGATCTTGTTGAAGCAGGCGTTATAGACCGTCTTGTTGAACCGGAAAGACAGATTATATTCCGCGTTCCGTGGGTAGACGATAACGGCAAAGTACAGGTAAACCGCGGTTTCCGCATACAGTTCAATTCTGCAATCGGACCTTATAAGGGCGGTATCCGTCTCCATCCGTCAGTTTATATTGGCATAATCAAATTTCTCGGCTTTGAGCAGATATTCAAAAACAGCCTCACAACGCTTCCTATGGGCGGCGCAAAGGGCGGTTCGGACTTTGATCCTAAGGGTAAATCGGACGGCGAAGTTATGCGTTTCTGCCAGAGCTTCATGACAGAGCTTTACAGACACGTAGGCGCTGACTGCGATGTTCCGGCAGGCGATATCGGTACGGGCGCAAGAGAAATCGGATATATGTTCGGTCAGTACAAGAGAATACAGAACGAATTCACGGGCGTACTTACGGGTAAGGGCCTTACATACGGCGGTTCTCTTGCAAGAACGGAAGCAACGGGCTTCGGTCTTTGCTACTTCACAAACGAAATGCTCAAGGCAAACGGCAAGAGCTTTGAGGGCAAAACGGTAGTTATATCGGGTTCGGGCAATGTTGCTATATACGCTACAAAGAAGGCTACAGAGCTTGGCGCAAAGGTTGTTGCTTTGTCTGATTCAAACGGATACATTTATGATGCAGACGGCATAGACCTTGCAACTGTTAAGCAAATCAAAGAGGTTGAGCGTAAGCGTATCAAAGAATATATCAAGGTTCATCCGGAAGCTACATACACAGAGGGCTGCAAGGGAATATGGACAATTCCCTGCGATATTGCTCTTCCTTGCGCAACGCAGAACGAAATCGACAAAGAGAGTGCTGAAATTCTGGCTAAAAACGGTTGCTTTGCTGTCAGCGAGGGCGCTAATATGCCTTCAACGCCGGAAGCTATTGAAGTTTACTTCAAGAACGGTATGCTTTACGGACCCGCAAAGGCTGCAAATGCAGGCGGCGTAGCTACATCCGGACTTGAAATGAGCCAGAACTCCGAGAGACTTTCATGGACGTTTGAAGAGGTTGACAACAAGCTCCACGGAATCATGAAGAGCATATTTGCAGCTTGTGATTCTGCTGCTAAAGAATACGGTATGCCGGGCAACTACATGGCAGGTGCAAACATCGCGGGCTTCCTTAAAGTAGCTGAGGCTATGAAAGCACAGGGCTGCGTTTAATACATCCCGAATGTTAATCGGAAATACATTAACGTAACACAACAAAAACTTCCGTTCCTTAAAGTTAAGGTAACGGAAGTTTTATTTTTACAACCGGAGCTGTGAAAGGCAGTTTTTATATTCTGTCGCGCTTTATGCCTTCCCACTGAACTATATTTCCTGTGCTAAGCGTTTGCTTTACGTCTATTATGCGCTGATTGGATGACCCCCTGAATATGAGCCCTATGTTTTTTAGTTCGGCAACAAACGGACCGTCAACAAGTATATCCGTCAGCGAAAGAATTTCGTCTGTACATTCAATGTTGACTTTGCTTTCGCCCGTCAATTCTTCATAAGCGTATCCCGTATAGCACCATATATTTTTATCCGGAAAACGTTTCTTGTATTCCCGTAAAAAAGGCAGCAGTGCACGTTGATTGTACGGTTCGCAAGGATCTCCGCCGAGCAATGAAAGACCGTTTACAAAGCTTTTTGTGGCGGCAAATATTTGTTCCCAAGTTTCGCGGGTAAATGGCTTACCGTAATTTTTATTCCATGTTTCCGGATTGAAGCAATCCTTACAGCAATGCGAACAACCGCTCACAAACAGGGATACCCTTACGCCTTCGCCGTTTGCTATATCACAGTATTTTATTTCTGAGTAATTCATTTATATGCTTCCTTACTATGGAATTACAGATGGAGAACACGTTCCTTGATTTCCTGCGTGCGACCCTGATTCCAGAATTGCGTGCCTATATATCCGCACGTACGGCGTGCAACGTTCATTTTTGATTGATCCGTGTTGCCGCATTTCGGACATTTCCATATAAGCTTTCCGTCTTCTTCCACTATTTCTATTTCACCGTCCCAACCGCATACCTGGCAGTAGTCCGATTTTGTGTTGAGTTCCGCATACATAATGTGATCGTATATGAACTTCATTACCTGCAGAACCGCCTCGATATTGTTTTCCATGTTAGGCACTTCAACATAGCTGATAGCGCCGCCCGGGGAAAGAGCCTGGAATTTCGATTCGAATTCAAGCTTTGAGAATGCGTCGATAGGCTCCGTGACATGGATATGGTAGCTGTTTGTAATATAGCCCTTATCCGTAATGCCTTCTATGACGCCGAATCTCTTTTGCAGACACTTTGCAAATTTATATGTTGTGGATTCAAGCGGTGTTCCGTAGAGACTGAAGTCAATGTTGTGCTGAGCTTTCCATTTTTTGCAGGCGTCGTTCATATACTGCATTACGCTGAGAGCAAACGGCGTTGCGCTCGGATCGGTGTGACTTTTGCCTGTCATATATTTCACGCATTCGTAGAGCCCTGCATAGCCGAGTGAAATTGTTGAGTATCCTCCGTACAGAAGCTTGTCTATGGTCTCGCCCTTTTTGAGTCTTGCGAGAGCGCCGTGCTGCCAGAGTATCGGAGCGGCATCGGAAAGCGTGCCTTTGAGTCTTTCGTGACGGCAGAGAAGCGCTTTATGGCAAAGTTCGAGTCTTTCGTCGAACACCTTCCAGAATTTCTCTATATTTCCGCCGGACGAAAGCGCCACGTCAACAAGATTCAGCGTAACAACACCCTGATTGAAACGGCCGTAATATTTAGGTTCGCCGTTTTCGTCAACGTAAGGAGTAAGGAAGCTGCGGCATCCCATGCACGTGTAGCAGTGTCCTTTGCCGTTTTTATCTATTTTAAGTTCAAGCATTTTCTTTTCGGATATATAGTCCGGAACCATTCTTTTTGCGGTACATTTTGCGGCAAGCTTTGTAAGATAATAGTATGGAGAATCCTCGTGAATATTCTGTTCCTCAAGAACGTATATGAGCTTCGGGAAAGCGGGAGTAACGCATACGCCTTCTTCGTTCTTGACTCCGTGATAACGCTGTTCGAGCGTTTCTTCTATTATCATGGCGAGATCGTTTTTTTCCTGTTCGTTTTTGGCTTCGCCGAGATACATGAACACCGTAACAAAGGGAGCCTGTCCGTTTGTGGTAAGCAGTGTTACTACCTGATATTGTATGGTCTGAACGCCCTTGCGGATTTCTTCGCGCAGACGTTTTTCAGTCATTTCGCGCGCCTTGCTTTCGGGAACGGTTATTCCCAGATCCTTTAATTCCTCATCAACGGCGCGGCGTATTTTTTCTCTGCTTACCTGAACGAAAGGCGCTAAGTGAGTAAGGGATATGCTTTGTCCGCCGTACTGGTTGCTTGCCACCTGAGCGATTATCTGTGTGGCAATGTTGCACGCGGTGGAAAAGCTGTGCGGCTTTTCTATCATTGTGCCCGATATGACGGTGCCGTTCTGAAGCATATCTTCGAGATTTACAAGATCGCAGTTGTGCATATGCTGAGCAAAATAATCCGTATCGTGAAAGTGAATTATGCCTTCGTTATGCGCTTCGACTATATCCTGAGGCAGCAATATACGGTTTGTTATATCACGGCTGACCTCTCCTGCCATATAGTCGCGCTGAACACTGTTGACGGTAGGATTTTTATTTGAATTTTCCTGTTTGGCTTCTTCATTGTTGCATTCTATGAGACTGAGGATTTTGTCGTCCGTGGTATTTGACTTACGTATAAGGTTTCTTGTGTATCTGTATGTAATGTATTTTTTTGCAACCTCGTACGCTCCGTGAGCCATTATCTGTGTTTCGACGAGATCCTGAATTTCTTCCACGCTCAGAGATCTGTTCATTTTCTGGCAGGCAAGCTCAACGGATTCCGCAATGCGGCGGATCTGAGTAGGCGTCATGCGCAGATTTTCATCAACGACATCGTTTGCTTTTGTGATTGCAACTATTATTTTTGTAATATCAAATACGGCTTCCGAACCGTTTCTTTTGATTATTTTCATGACATCCTCCTGGATTATGAAACAATGTTACCGCAAATGTCTTAAAGGACAGATGCACTTTTATTATAACACATAAACGGCGTTTGTCAATAGGTTTTTGCAAAAATAACTATATATTGTATAAAATAATAGAATCGTACGCATATTTATCCCATATATAGACAGGGACGAATATGCATCCTTTGCCGAAAAATCGGGCTTATAATGCGCAGGGACAAAAAACGCGCCTTATTTGCAATTTGCGCGGAATAAATTCCCTTGAGGAAATCTGCGTTGTCAAATGATATGAACCATTTGGAGAAAATCATGCCAAGACAGTATT
>CAJLXE010000028.1 GCA_905210525.1 uncultured Clostridia bacterium
TCCTCAAGCGGGAACTTTATAACGCTGTCCAGATCTACCTTATCCGTAACATCAACATATTCATCATATCTCGGTGTCGGTTCCGGTGTAGGCTCCGGTGTCGGTTCTGTCGGCTTATCCTCGTAAATCTTCATTTCGCCGAGTGACCATTCATCCTTATCCTTAGTACCTGCTCCGCTCATCTTTGACGTATCATAGAAAGCAAATCTATAACTGCTGAACGGCTGCGGATTATCAATATAGCACATAATGCTTCCGTCATCTGCCGTGCACGGCTGCTTTTCCATAGAACTTAATATCACTTCTGTACCGTCATCGGCAATTCCGTATAATATCCAAGAATTGCCCGGGTCGTCCTCTTTAAGAAGTCCGCCCTGCATTACCGCGAAAAGCTCATATGCCGTTATCGTTACAGGTTCTTTTGTATTGAACGTAAATGCAGCTTCATCTTCCCAGTTGGGTCCCCAGTGTGCAGTCCAATAAATACCCTCAGTAACATCACCGTCAAAAGGTCTCTTCTCGGGTTCCTCAAGCGGGAACTTTATAACGCTGTCCAGATCTACCTTATCCGTAACATCAATATATTCGTCATATTTCGGTGTAGGTGTCGGCTCCGGCGTCGGTGTTATCGGTGTGGGTGTCGGCTCTGTTGTGGGTTCTGTTGTAGGTTCTGTGGTAGGCTCCGTTGTCGGTTCCGTAGTGGGTTCCGTGGTGGGTTCCGTTGTCGGTGCTTCTGTCTGTGTGGGTTCAGAAGTTTTATCCGGCTCAGGCGTTGCCGAATTGCATGCGGACAAGCACATTGCCGCAACCAAGATTATGCAAATTAAAGTAAACAGTTTTGTACTCTTTTTCATTAAATTGCGCTCCTTCCTTAATTTATATCACGAAATTGTGATATATCACTTAGTATATTTATTATAAACCATTAATTTTGAATTGTCAATAGAAATTAATAAAATTATTATTCCGTTCACAAACTATTCCGCTATACTTCACCTAACAACACAATAACCAAATTTATTTTAGAAATATAAAATACGCATCTGCACCGAAACCGTAATAACATACATCCTTTATGTCATGCCGCAACAAATCAAACAACCGACAGTCGCCCCCGCGTTATGAAAATCGATTTCCGTACTTTGGGTATGGATTAAACATTAAACCGTAAAACCTCTGACCTTTACTGCTTATCCCTTATAATATACCTCCCCAAAGCAATAACGCCGCTTTCAGGATTCAAAGTGACCCCTATAAATTTCCCCTGTTATTAAACCTCAATGCAGAAACGTAAAATAAATACCAATCTGACGCGACGACCATCGGCGCGCCTGATTGGTAACCACAAAGTGCAACATAAACCGCAATTCTTAAGGCTTATCCCTATAATATGCCTCCCCAAAGCAATAACGCCACTTTCAGGATTCGGAGGGGTTCCTATAAATTTCCCCCGTTATTAAACCTTAATACAGAAACGTAAAATAAATACCAATCTGACGCGACGACCATCGGCGCGGCTGATCGGTAACCTCAAAGTACAACATAAACCGCAAGTATTGCGGTTTATGTATATAGTTTTCGGGGTCAAGGGGGACTTTTACAAAAGTCCCCCTTGAAAAAGTCCCCCTTGAAAAAAACTATGTATCAATCCGCGAACAGTTTTTCCGCTGCCGCAAGGTCATCATGATTATCTATTTCGAACCATCTGCCCTCAAGCGGACACGCTTTGAATTCCACGTCAGGGAGTATTTCGTTCAGCGCAACCTCGCTCCACTTTTTAAGTTCTTTTTTATCTTCAATATATTCCGTGCATTTTGCAAAGAATGCTTTTCCGCCCTCGGGTGAAAACTTATATACATCAATAGAAGCGCCGAGAGCATCCTCTTTTGAAATCGCTTTGGATATCATCACAAGACGTCCGTCCTTTTCAACGACCTTCATGGATTCCTCAAGATAATTGCCGATATCGGTTACTATCGCGTTCTCATACGGACACTCAAGCAATTTTTCTATAACAGACGCATCGTAAAACACATCCGCATTCATCATAAGAAAAGCCTCGCCGTTAATTGCCTCTTTTGCCAGATATGCAGAATACATATTGTTCGTGGAAGCATAATCAACACTGCGGATAATACGTATTTCGGGATACAGTCTGTGAACTTCGTTTTCGAGTATTTCCGCCTTATATCCGGATACAACCGTTATATCCGTAATGCCGTTTTCATGCAGATTCTCAATCTGCTTCATAAGTATCGGTTTTCCGTTTACCTTTACAAGTGATTTCGGACAGTTGTCCGTTATCGGTGCAAGCCTCGAACCGAGACCTGCCGCAAGTATCAAAGCCTTCATATCAGAGTTCCTCCAACAATTCTCTGTAAATTTTTTTGATTTTTTCATCAGACAGATCCGCTTCATTCAAATAAGTGTATCTGTTTTTTCTCATCGATGTGGCATTTTTCATGCAAAGTACGAATGTATCTTCGTTTATACCGAGATCATTCGGATTTATATTTACTTCAAAGCGCTTAAGATAATTCAGCACTTCGGAATAATCCTCGCCTATAAGCTTAAGAACGGCAACCGTGCCGAGCGCTACCTGAATACCGTGCAGATTCTGAACCTTTGAAAAGAAATCCAGAGCGTGAGAAAACAAATGCTCGCTTCCGCTCACCGGACGGCTTGAACCGGCAAAATCCATGGCTATGCCGGAAAGCACAAGCGAATTTGCCAGCACATCAATAAATTCCGTACATATACTGTCATATTGCGTCTTCATAAGCGCATCAAGCGACGTCTGGCTCATCATGTACGCGTATCCGTTCATTTTGTCTTTACCCAGCTCACAGGCGTGTTTCCAATCTATAAGCGCCATGTAATTTGATATGGTATCGCCTATTCCCGCCTTTATAAGATTTATAGGACTCTTCATTATAAGCTCCGTATCAAGCAGGAGCATTGAAGGCATGGCACAACCGAGACTTTTCGGCTTGTTATCCTGCCGCTTAAGCACAGCAATAGGAGATGCAATACCGTCGTTTGCCATAGTCGTGGGTATAGAAAGAAGCGGACATTTTGAAATATATGCGGCGTATTTACACACGTCAAGCACTTTTCCGCCTCCCAGCGCCACTATACAGTTGACGTCGGTGGCTATCACACGTTCCGCAACATCCATTGAATACGCAATGGTGTTGTAATCAACGGTTTCTTCTTTTATTCTGCCCACCGCTTCTATCTGCGGCTTTACAGTATTCCCGTATAATTCATTTACCACAGGATCCGATACATAAAGTATTTTTCCGCTTATCTCGTTTTCTCTCAAAGTAGATTCAACCTGATGTATAACTCCGGCACCTATGTTCAACGACTTGTTTGTATTCATAAGAATCTCCTTTCTTTATAACGGAGCTAAACTTTCATATATGGCTTTTGTCGGGATCAAAATCAATAAAGTCATGCGCTGAGTGACGCTTATCCTCGGGCGGGAGCTTTCTCCAGTCCCTGAAAAGAGTCGTGAGGTATTCATCGTATTTTTCCGGTCCGAATACCGTCAGACCTTCAAATTTATAAGGCGTTGGCGTACCGAACAGCTCTTTAGGCATAATTTCACGCGCCCTGTACGTACTCACAAGATTCCCCGCATATTTATACTCGTCAAAATCATGCTCGGCGCACAGTTTGTCCAGCTTACGTGTAAGCTTTTTTGTGTTGATGGGAATAAGTCCGCCGAGAAATACGGCAAAATTCTTCCACCATTTTCTGTCTTTTCTGTACGCGCACACACGCATTGCAAGCAGCATATTCGCTCTGTCTATTTTTTTGTAGTTCTTATAGCTTTCTTCCTTTGTATTGCCTATGCCGTCAAGAGGAAAAATATCAATATACACACCTCTTACAATGTTTTTTCTCGCAAGCTCTGTCATTGAAGTATTCGTATCATACAGCTTTGCGAATCCGTAAATAAAATCCTTTGCCTCGCCCTTAGGGGATTCGACAACATAATGATCCACAGGCTTTGCAAGAAGCCCTATGAGCTTTTCGTAATCCGCTCTCGGCATGGCAATGTCGATATCGTCGTCCCACGGTATAAAGCCCTCGTGACGAACCGCGCCGAGCATTGTGCCGCCTATAACGTAATAACGCAGATTATGCTCATCAATATATGCCGTAAGCCATGTAAACATTTCAAGCAATTTTTGCTGTAAAGGATTAAGCATTATGTTACCTCTTTTTCATGTGTTCAAGTATTTTGTCAACCGTCTTTTCGGATGCGGTGCCGTTTTCCGTATTGCCTATGCTCTCGAGAAACAGCTTTACATTATCCCTGTACTCCGAGTCGTTGAAGTTCCGGATGTTGTCAACAAGCTCTTCAAATGTGCCCGCAATCGGAAAAGGCGTCGAAGCAATATCAAAATAAAAGCCTCTTTCGTTGCTTCTGTAATCCGCAAGATCCGGTGTGTACAGAAAACACGGTTTTCCCGTAAGCGCAAAATCAAACATCGAGCTTGAATAGTCCGTAAGCAACACGTCCGTACATGACAAATACTCCGCCATGTCCGAATATTCGTTGCCGTTTATTATTTTATCGCTTACCTTAAGTCCGTTTTCCTGTATCTGCTTCATTACAAGATTGTGACTCCTGAAAACAAAACACCATTCTCCGCCGAATCTTTCGTTCAGCGCATCAAACAGTCTGTCAAAATCAATATCCTCAAGCTGGCTTATTCCGCTCATTTCCACACTGTCCCGAAACGTCGGCGCAAACATAATTATTTTTTTATCCAAAGGCAGTCCGAGTTTTGCCTTCATTTTTTCCGCATTGTCCGAAAACAGCAGATCGTTTCGCGGAGTCCCGCACATCATAATCTGTTTGTCCCAATTCAGCGCGGTTGAAAACGCGTCAGCCGTCACTTTGCATCCCGCCATAAGTATATCCGCATTTATATAAGCCCTTGAATGTTTTGACTTTTTGTATTTCGGCTCATCAAGCGCTATGTGTTTGAGAGGAGTTCCGTGCCATGTGGATATGTTGAGCTGCCCTTTCTTGCGCTTGCCTACAACAGGCAGAACAAGCTTTTTAATAATATTGCCGTTATCAAGAAAATTCGACCTGCAGCCGCTGTAATTGTCAACAACAACCTCGGCTCTTGATATATATCTGATATATTCGGCAGAACCCAGCTCAACAAGCTTGGCATAATCCGGAAAATCCTCCCTTTTGCCGTCTCTTACCACCCATACCGTCTTTATTTCCGGACACCGTCTGTGCAGTTCTTCCGAAATATATTTCGGATTATCGTTATACTGCCCCATAAAACTGCGGAAAAGCACCGTGTTTTTTATTACGGGCTTATGAAGCTCCGCCAGCGTAAGAAGCATAAATTTCGTATTATTCATTACGTATCAACTCCGTTCTGAAGCAGTCCCTGTTTTTATACGTTATATACATACGTATCGTCATCATGAGCGCTTCCGTTGAGAATCTCAGTATTGCAATAGCTACAAGCGTAAAATTATTCGTAAGGTACAATACTACAAGTCCCGCGATCTGTGCCGCCGCGGCAATCATTGTCGAAGCCGTAGTTTCCTTTACCTTTCCTATTGCGCCGAGCGTAGGCCAACCGTACACCTGCGCCGGAAAGCTGAAAAACAGTACCGGTATCATCCACCTGAACAGACCGTAAGCACCTATGTACTTTTCTCCGCCCACAATAAGCAAAGCTGTTTTCGCCATAAAAAAGCTGAATATGCATCCGACAGTAACAACGGGCATAAATATGCACATTATCTTGTGAATGAACTGAAGACTTTTTTCTTTTATCATGTGCGGGTACACGCTGTTGCAGATAGGAGAGTAGAGTCCCTGTATAGCGGAAATAATACTCATGCATACGCTCCAGTAGGCAACCTGTGCAATATCGTTCTCATAATATTTTCCTATAAGAACGGTATTGAGCGCGGCAAATGCGGTTGTGGCAATAGTCGAAAGGAAATACGTAAACGAATCCTTTATCATAAGCCAGCAATTCCTGATATTGCTCACCTTTACCGGAATTTTCATCTTCAATATTATTCCCACGGTAATGCCGACTGCTATTAAATTTGCGACTATATCAAGTAAAGGTATCCACATAACCGTGGCGTCCCCTCTCACGAGAACAAACGTAAGCGCTGTCGAAATGCCCTTTGTGATAACATAAATTATCGTTATATAATGCATCTTTTCGATTCCGCGGAAAAAGAAGTCCGCAAGAAACGCAGATGTCAGAATGGCTACAAAGCTCAGCACAACGAACATCGTGTTAATCCGCAATACGCCTATTGTGCAATACATTCCCACCAGAACCAACGCCGCTGCAAGCGAAAGTATAAGCTTCGATAAAAACGTATCACCGACTATATAACCTATTTTGCGGATATCTCCGTCGGCATTTACAATACACTTTACCGATGACAGTATAAATCCGAAATCAATAACCAACTGCATATATGTCATGCAGTTCTTTACATACGAAACAAAGCCGTATGTTTCTTCCGAAAGCACTCTTGTAAGATACGGAAAAGTAAGCATCGGAAATATTAACTTTGCAATACTCATGCCGTAAAGCATTATTGTATTGCTTGCAACTTTTGATTTCAACAGTTTCATTTTCTTCTGCCTAACACTTTTCTTAATTTCTCGGCATTTTTCTGCCCCAATATCCTGCACAGCGCAAAATAAACCTTGCCGCGGAATCTTTCTTTACCGCTCACCCATGTTGCCGCATAACGATGTATGGAATGCGTATTTTCGGTTAATTCCATTCTGCCCGTATCCATATTTATAGGGCAGAAATATTCTGCGGGATATATATTTATATTTTCAACCTTCTGAATATCCATTGTATCCTTCAGACCGTGTTTTTTGAGAATATCGGTTACACGCTCAACTATTGTATACAGATTCATAGAACCGTCTTCTTTGTAAAACGAACTTTTTTCGTAATCCTCAATAATTTCTTTATATATTTCATTGTGTGGTTCCACCGCAATTCCGAGCCCCGGATTAACCATAATACTCTTTTTCAGGTTCGGATTTTCACATCCCATATACGCTCCGCGCTCAAGAATATCGTCAAATGATTTTATTGCTTCCACGTCCGTATCAAAATATATACCGCCGTATTCATACAAAACCTTAATCCGCACGTAATCGCTTACAAATGCCCATTTTTTAGCTTCGTAGGCTTCTTTTACATACCTACAGCTTTCAAGGTCGAAATTACTCTCATTCCATTCCGTTATTTCATATCCCGGAAAATGTTTTTTCCAGCTTCTGAGACACTTTTTGCCGAGTTTGTTGAGCGGTTTTCCGCCGAACCAACAATAATGAATGTGCTTTGGTATCATTCCGAACGCTCCTTTACTCTGTAAGCAATAAATTCCATAAGATATATGGGCAGCAATACAGAGAAACAATTTGAAATCGTAATCTCTATGTTATACATAATAATACCCATACTCAGGTAAAAGGTTTCCAGCAACAAGCGTATGCAAGTCATAGGGCAAGCATACAGACTGTTTTTCAATTTAAATCCCGCTTTGTACGACGCATATGCAAGCAGTATCGAATATACAGGAGCAAGCACCGGTCCGAAGTAATAATATCCCATTCCTATTGTAGACGGAATTTGTCCGGAGGATGCATTGTATGTATTGAAAAAAGTCTGAACTCTTTCGTGAGATATTCCGAACAGTGTTGTTCCGTACGGTATCGAGCCTATAAAGTCATACACAAAATATCCTACTTTATACTCGGCATTATCGGGCAGATTGAACGCTCCCGATACAACGTTTACTCCGGAAAAATATGCACTGAATCGCTTTGAAAACTGTTCAAACAGGCTTGACATACCTCCGCGCAGCATCCACCACGCAACAACCGCCAGTCCCGCACCGCCCAGAAGAAACACCGCCTTTTTGGATATTTTCTGTCCGTTAAAAAGGTAATTATACAAAAGAAGCAGGCAAACCGTATAAATAAGGTTTCTGGCAATGGTTCCGCCTATTGCAAACATCGGCAGAATACAGCAGGCAAGTGCTCCGCATCTGTTTAAGAACGTTTTTTGCGCCGAAATAAGAACCATAAGATATGCCGGAATAACTATCAGCAGTATTCTTACAATATACTGTCCCGTTACGAGCGCCAGCTTTTTCGCAAACGTTGTGCCGTAACACGCTACAAGATAGGTATCTTCATAATGCGTAAACGTTTTTTCGGTCATATGGAATATTGTTCTGTAACCCTTGAGCAATTCGGGCGCCACGGCTATGCATATAAGCAGCGCAAAAACAACCGCGCCGAGAACAACCGCATATCTGTGACTGTCTTTGTGTTCAACCGCATTATGTATTTTTCCGTTATTTTTTTTGTTCAGCACGTTAAGCAGCGTAAATACGCATATGCTTTCGTATACAACCAACAGAATCGCGCCTGTTGTGTTTTTATCTATATTAAGGGATATTGTTCCCGCATAGTTTCCGAAGCACATAAAAAGCGGACTGACAACCGTCCTTACAAAGAACAGCACCAGTATTACCGATATGCCGAGATTCATCGGAACTTCAAGATAAAGTCGGTTATACAAAAGCGACAGTATGCCGAACGTCAGCGGCAACAGAAACAGCCATACATAATACCGGGGCTTTGCAAAGTCGAGCAATATAAACAACGCCACCGCAAACGAAATCACCGTCATAACAAGACACATAACCGTTTGCCATCTGAGCTTTTTATCAATTATATCAATATCAAAGTACATATTTTTTGTATTCCTCTAACGTCTTTTCAGATACACGGTCCCACGAAAAGCTTCTTTCCGCAAGTGTGATTGCGGATAAAGATTTCTCTTTCAGACTGCTTTTTTCGTTAATAACCGATTCAAGCATCAGGGCAACAGAATCCGAATCCGTTTCGGCAACCCAGCCCGCACCTGCCTCATTCACGATGTCGCCCAGCGACGTACCCTTCGTTATCAGTACAGGAATACCGTAACTGAGCGCTTCCGTTATTCCCAAAGGCATACCCTCCGTACGTGACGTCTGAATAAACACATCTGCGTCCAACAGTATATCCTCTTTTTGCGCGCCCGTAACCTCGTGAGACAAAGAAATCAGCTCTTCAACGCCGTTTTCTTTTATAAGACTCTCCACGTGCGCGTATCTGCCCTGATAATCCGGACCGTAAATAAAAAATCGGCACCCGTTTTCGGCAAGAAGCTTCTTTTTTTTTGCAACAGCCGAAATCATAATGTCAAGGCCCTTCACTTCCGCTTCAAGGCGTCCTACATAAACGAATTTAAGGCCATCCGGGCAAACATTCTCCGTGCGGAAGTTTTCCTTTTGCTTCTCCGGCATCATCAGTCCGTTTGTACCTATAAATTTGTGTTTCCCGAACTTAGTTGCATCCGCTTCTCTTTGCGAAAGACACTGTATCGCCGCCGCCGAGTTTATAAAGCCGTTAAAAAGCAATATATTGGCAACGGTTTTCTTCAGACGCTTTTTGCTCTGCGCCTGAACCGTAAGCTCGCCGTGCGGAACTATTATATACGGAATACCGTTTTTCTTTAAGTTTTTATATATTTTAAGATAATCCGGACGGTATGTTTCGTGAAAAACAACAATATCCGGCGTACAGAAAGGCTCCGGCAGTTTTTTTATATCAAACGGCTTTTCAAAACGGAGCTGCATTACTGACGAATCTATGTGTTCGTTATTTATATTGAGCAATGCCGTTTGTGCGTAATTTCCTTGTGAAAGCACGTGCTGAGGCACCACCACGCATACGCCGTTAAACGGATTGTTTTTTATTGACGCAATATGTAATATAACCATATTTGTAACCTTTCGGAGCAGTTTTATCTGTGCAGTATTTTCTTGAAAACAAAGCCTCTGAGACGGTTTGGCATCATTGCAACGGCAAACTGTACAACCAGCGACACATAATAATCAAAACCGCTTATATAACCGGTTTTTCGCACCTTTTTTCTGCCCTCTTTATATTTTTTGAAATACGCATATCCGCCCCTGCGTTCATACATTTCTTTGCCTATGCGCACATATACCAGAGTATCGTCTATATTTTTGCATTTTGCTCCGGTCTGTATCATGTTGACCCAAAGAAGAGTATCCTCCATAAGCATACATGACTGATAATTACCCGCTCTCATAACGGCTTCTTTTTTGAACATAACCGATACATGATTGAATCCGTCGCGCTTTTTCTGATATTTTTTTATATCTGCATCATCAAGCGGAACCGTTCTCTTGCAAACAACGTGTTCCGGGCTGTCTTCAAACTCAATTATATGGCTTCCGCATATGTCAAGCTCCGGATCCGCTTCAAATTCCGCAAGCTGCTTTTCAAAGCGGTCGCTGCGTGATATGTCGTCCGTATCCATTCTCGCCACAAGCTCGTTTGTACAATGCAGCATACCTTCCGCAAGCGCAAGACCGAGTCCCCTGTTGGTCTCAAGCGGTACCGTTTTATACAAAGAGGGATTTGCACTTACAAATCCGTCAAGCGTTTTCTCGAGTTCTTCCGTAAGCGGTCCGTCCTTAACTATAACAATTTCATCCGGCAAAACCGTCTGATTCAATATACTTTCCATGCTTTGGCTGAAATATTCCGCTTTTTCTTTTGCATAAAGCGACATCAGCACCGAAAATTTATACATATTTATTTTATTCCTTTTGTTTGGATATGCCCGGAATATTATTTTTTATATTCTTTGCCGAGCACTGCAAGCACCGTCATTACCATCACGCGAATATCGTTAAAAAACGAAAATTCTCTTATTGCCTGCAAATTATAGCGCATTTTATCGGGCAAAACCTCTTCAACATATGTTTTGTCCGCGTCCTCAGACTTATCGAGAAGCTCGGCTTCATCCTTATAATAAATGCTCGCAAGGCTTGTAACCCCGGCAGGCAAAAGCAACGTAGCCATCATTTCGGGCGTATATTGCTCCGTATATTTCGGTACTTCGGGTCTTGCTCCTACAAACGTCATGGTTCCGCGAAACACATCTATGAGCTGACATATTTCGTCAAGCCTGCATTTACGCATAATTCTGCCCATGCGGGTTATGCGCGCGTCATTCCCGACAGTCACCTGAGAGCCTTTGTCCGCGTCCTTAACCATGGACCTGAATTTGAATATCCTGAACCGCTTACCGTACTGCGTCACGCGCACCTGACGGTAAAATACAGGGCCCTTGCTGTCCGCCTTTATGGCAACCGCAAGAATAACAAACACAGGCGACAACAGTATCAGCAGCACTGCCGAAACAATTATATCAAACAATCTCTTGGCTAAAAGGCTGAACTGCTTCTTTTTGAGAATATCGTAATATTCCTTTACTTCATCCGTCCGCATTTCAGCGGGCAGCTTATCCCATTTTTTCATCAGCATCGGATATACTCCGCTGCAATTCGACTGTAATTTTCAATCACAAAATCAACCATTTCGTCCGTAAGACACGTGTTGAGAGGCAATGTTATTTCATGAGCAAAATGAGCGTATGCATTCGGATAATCCGCAATATCAAATCCGAGATTTTTATATGCGGTATGCATCGGCAGAGGCTTATAATGAACATTGCAGGCAATATCATTCTGTGCCATACGGGTAATTATCTCGTTGCGCTCGGACTCGGTTATGCCGGGTATTTCCGTTATATACAAATGCCCCGACGACTGTTTCCGGTCGGTATAGTGCTCCGGCGTCTTTATACCGAGAGGTCTGAACGCGGAGTCATATTTTTTTATGATTTCTTTTCTTCTTTCGAGCATTGCCGGATAGCGTTCAAACTGCTTCAGCCCTATTGCCGCGGCAACATCCGTCATATTGCACTTATACCACGTACCGACGATATCATACTCCCAAGAACCGAGCTTTGTTTTTTCAAGCGCGGATTTATTCTGTCCGTGCAGACTCAGAAGCTGAAATTGCTTGTATATTTTATCATTATCGATGCCCGGTATTGTTTTCCACGTAACGGCTCCGCCCTCGGCGGTTGTAAAATTCTTAACGGCATGAAACGAAAAGTTTGAAAAATCAGCCACGCTTCCAACCGGTTTACCGTTCCACACAGCGCCGAACGAATGAGCCGAATCAGCTATAACGGCAATTCTGCCGAGCGCCCTCTGAATATCGTTTGACGGGCGGAAAAGATGTTTTTTGCTTTCCGCTATATCGTATATTTTTTGGTAGTCGCACGGAATTCCGCCCAAATCTACCGGAATTACAGCCTTTGTTCTTTCGGTTATCGCATCTGCAAGCGCGTCGTAATCCATTTCAAGGCTGTCTTTTTGGGTATCTATAAGAATCAATTTTGCCCCCACATGGCATACAACCGAAGCCGTTGCGGTATATGTGTAGGCTGAAGTAATTACTTCATCGCCCTCGCCTATTCCCATTACGCGCAGGGCCATCTCCGCGCACGCCGTCTGGGAATTAAGGCACACGCATTTTTCAACGCCTACCCAATCTGCAATTTTACGTTCCAATTCTTTCGTTCTGGGACCTGTTGTAATCCAACCGGAACGCAACGCATCTGCGACCTCTGCTATTTCAAGCTCGGAAATATCCGGAGGGGAAAAAGATATTTTCATAATTTTTCTGTTCTCCTAAAAATGTTTTGCATATATGTAATAAACAATCTGATATAAAATGCATTTAAATTGCAAAATTCAAAAAAATTCCGCAATTTAACGTTTATATGATATCATATGAATGTGAATTTGTCAAGACAAACACCGGTTATTTTATATTGCGCACATCGGTATCGAAATTGTTTTTATCCCCATTTATCCGATTAATGTGTATATACAAATTTCCTATG
>CAJLXE010000029.1 GCA_905210525.1 uncultured Clostridia bacterium
TGAGCGCCGAGCGCTACATTTATTCTCCCGCCGCAGGAATTATTGTAGTTTTTGAACAATTCCGCGCTTTCTTTCAGCTTTTTACAGTCCGCATCGGAAATTCCCGAGACGCTTCTGTGCAGAACCGCTCTCAGACCTGCCTCTTCAACAGCTCTTGCCGCCGATTCCATAAAGAAATAGCTGTCCGCATGAGTTGTTATTCCCGAACGTATAAATTCAATGTATGCAAGCTTATTGAACCAATACACCGCCTCTGCCGTAAGCTTGTCCTCCGCCGGAAATATTTTCTTAAACAGCCAGTCCTGCAAATTCATATCATTGCCGTAATTTCTCAGAAACGTCATTGCCGAATGTGTATGCGTATTTATAAGACCGGGCATTGCAATCATTCCCTTACCGTCTATTACATTTTCATCCTCCGGAACAGCTTCTCCCGCATTTATTATTTTTTCTATAATATTATCTTTTATAAGCAAAGACGCACCGTATAATATGTCATTTGCACTGTCTGACGTTATTATATCAACATTTTTTATAAGCATATGCTTTTATTTCCTTTATAAAATATATCGCAACACCCGACAAATTCATCCGGGTGTTGCGCAAATTTAAGTCCGATTTCAAAAAGGTTCCGGGATTTATCCTATAACAACCTCGTGACCCGTCTTTGAGGATTCGTATATTCCCATAAGTATCTGCATAAGAACAACGCCGTCCTCGGCAGTACTGATGCAAGGCTTATGGTTCTTTACGCAATCTACAAAGTGATTTATTTCCTGAATAAACATTACGTCAAAATCGGGAGACGTATCGCCCGCAATCTCAACGTTTGTC
Source organism: uncultured Clostridia bacterium (assembly GCA_905210525.1). Classification (GTDB taxonomy): domain Bacteria; phylum Bacillota; class Clostridia; order HGM11327; family HGM11327; genus SIG351. The sequence continues at coordinate 835 of CAJLXE010000029.1, forward strand.
ATGAAACCGTTCATTTCCGTATAAAGTTTAAGGTTGTTTACAAGCTTTGCGCCGCCCTTGGTTCCGAATATTTCTATCGCGTTTCTTTCCTCGGAATTAAGGCAGAAGCTCGTTTCTATATTGAGAACAGCGCCGTTATCAAATCTTACAAGCGCAACCGCAAGATCCTCAACATCGCATATTTTCTTATTGTCTGTGCTTGACGGCGTGTAATCTCCGGATGTCTTTATATTGCTTCTGTTGAAAAGCTTCTGGAACGTTGCGCCGTAAACCGAAACAGGCTTCGGGCAGCCCATTATGTAACGCACATAGTCTATAACATGTACGCCGAGATCTATCAGGCAGCCGCCGCCCGATCTGCTCTTATCCGAGAACCAACCGCCGGGATTTCCGTTTCTGCGTATGTACTGAGCCTTTGAATAGTATATTTCACCGAATGTGCCCGCATTTGCAAAATCCTTCATTACCTTGCAGTCATTACCGTATCTGCGCACAAATCCGAGCATAAGGAGTCTGCCGTTCTTATCTGCGGCTTCTTTCATTCTTTTTGCGTCCTCCACGCTTACAGACATAGGCTTTTCGCAGATTACGTCCTTACCCGCATTAAGCGCCTTTATTGTGCACTCCGCATGAGCGGAATTCCATGTGCATACGCTTACAGCATTTATTTCGGGCAGTTCCGCAAGCATTTTGTCCTCGTCCGTATAAAGACGGGTAACGCCGTACTTTTCTCCCATATATTTAAGTCTTTCCGGATTTATATCGCAGAAAGCGTAAACCTCAGCGTCCGGATTCTGCAAATATCCCTTAAGATGCATCTGTGCTATATTGCCGACTCCGACAATCGCAATTTTAACTTTATCCATATTTTGTCTCCTTTTAAATATTTTATATTTACACTGCCGTATCAGCCGTCAACATCCGAAAAAAACAGATATTTTCCGGGCTTTACGCAGTGCGTTTTACCTTTTATTGTTATTCGGGCTTCAACAGGCGTATCGATTTCATAACGAATATAGTTTTCCTGTTTTTCCCATCTCGAACGGATCCGTCCGTGACGCGTTTCTATCTCAGCTTCAAGCATACCGAGTCTCGTATCGGTATGAGGCTCAACCGCAATCCTCTCATATCCGGGCGAGTCTTCGATAATTTTAATACCCGCGGCAACATTATACACCCAGCCGAGCACCGCACCGTATGCGTAATGATTGAATGAATTCATTTGGCTGTTCCAGAATGTGCCGTCCTCCGTTATGCCGTCCCAATGCTCCCATACGGTTGTAGCTCCTTTCGTAACCGGATACAGCCATGACGGATACTTCGTTCTGAGAAGCAGGTCATAAGCAAGCTTTGTATATCCGTTATCGGAAAGCACGTACAAAAGATACGGTGTTCCCACAAAACCCGTCTCAAGATGTCCGCCGCAATCGCGTATCATTTCCGCAAGCTTATCCGCCGCCGCATGAATATCGTCCGTAAGCCCGAAATGCGCCGCAAGAACACATTCGGTCTGTGTTTTGAATTCCGAGAATTCATTTCGGAACGCGGCATGAATGCGTCCGAGCAGTTCTTCATACGCTTTCACGTCTTTGCCGAGCACACGCCCTGCCTTTACCACAAGCTCTGTTGAATATGCATAAAATGCCGACGCTATGAAATCATCTCTCGATGAGCCCCTATAACTCCCGAACGGAGCGTCAGGCGCAAGCCAGTCTCCGAAGTGGGTACCGCCAAACCAAAGATTTTCCCTTGTCGTGTGCGCCGTAATATAATCCACCCATTTTTTCATGCACGGAAACTGTTTCTCAAGAATTTCCCTGTTCCCGTAAGCCATATAAACTTCCCACGGACATATTGTCGCCGCGTCGCCCCACGCCGCGCTGCTCTTGTCGTTGTGATATACTGCAGGAATTACATGATCCAACATTCCGTCGTCTTTTTGGGCTGCCGACATATCCGCAAGCCATTTCGCAAAGAATTTTTCAACGTCAAAATTAATGCAAGCAGTTTTCGCAAACACCTGTGCATCACCCGTCCAGCCGAGTCTCTCGTCTCTCTGAGGACAATCCGTGGGCACATCAAGGAAGTTGCACCTCTGTCCCCAGACGGCATTTTCAAAGAACCTGTTGAGCATATCGTTGTCCGAAACGAGCCGTCCCGTGCGCTTTATATCGGAATATACCGTAACTGCTGCAAAATTTTCCGCTTTTGCACATTCCGCGCCGCCCGGAAAGCTGTCTATTCTTACATAACGGAATCCGTAAAACGTAAGCTTAGGCTTATATGTCTGAAAACCGTCTTTGCATATGTAAACATAATTCGCCTTTGCGCGGCGGTAGTTTTTATTATAAAAATTGCCGTCGCTGTCAAGAACCTCACCGTGCGAAAGCTGTACCCTTTCTCCGCTTTGAGCGGTAAGGCTTACTTCCACATATCCCGTCACTTCCTGACCGAAATCAATCACTCTTTCACCGTTCGGCGTTGTGAATATTCTCGCCGGAAATACTCTTTCCTGTTCTTTTATTATCTCGCCCTCCTGCGGTATAAGCGTATCCGTCGGGCCGTCAAACACTGCAACCCGGTATTTCTTATCCGCTCTGAAAGATGCATCGAACGTTTCTCCGTGATATATTTCCGAGTACCTCACTCCGCTTTCTTTCACGGTCCAGCTTTCATCCGATACTATCACTGACAAAGAGCCGTCCTCATAAACAGTTTCTATCTGCGCAATCATGCCTGCCGGAGAAGCCTCATATCCCGGCATGGAGCTTCTTTTCCAGCCGTTTCCTACAGTTACGGATAAAAAGTTCGTCTCTTCAAGCATTTGGGTTATATCGTATTCCTGATACTGAAGTCTGTGTCTGTAAGACGTCCAGCCCGGAGCAAGAATATATTCGCCTATTCTTTTTCCGTTCAAACGCGCTTCATATACTCCGAGAGCCGTAATATAAAGCTTTGCAGATATTACTCTGCCGCGGCTGTTATATTCTATGTCGCTGGTATAGAACTTCTTTTCAAACTCGGGACAAACATCATGCATAGGTTCTTCGGGCTTTATCCACTTTGCAATCCATTTTATATTTTCCATTACGATTATCCTCCGGATAATTCAGCCGCAAATTTACTCTGCCATAATACCGCTCAGGTAATCAAAAGCTGTCTTTATATCCTTTTCCGGCGTATCTCCGACTTCGCGCTCTATTGTGAGAAAGCCCTTGTAGCCTATATCCTCAAGAGCTTTGAGGTATTCTCTGAACGGTACGCTACCGCTTCCGAGCGGAACCTCTTCAAAATATCTCTGCGCGCTTATTTCCGCAGGAATCGGGTGTACAACTCCGTAAATATATTCCGGAACACCTTTAACAAGCATTACGCCGTCCTTTGCGTGAGTATGAACTATGTAATCACGAAGATTATACACTGCTTTTACCGGATCGTCGCCCGTTACCATTACAAGGTTTGCAGGGTCAAGATTCACGCCTACTCCGCGCGAATTAAGAGAATCCAAAAATTCCTTGAGCACAGCGGACGTTTCGGGACCCGTTTCAACCGCAAAATGAGAGCCTATGCTGTCGGCATATTCGGCAAGCTCGCGGCAAGCGTCCTGCATTACTTTATATCTCTCGTGATTCTTATCAGACGGAACAACGCCTATGTGTGTAGTCACTATATCCGTACCGAGGTCCTTTGCAAGATCCAGTATGCGTTTCGATTTTTCTATAAGCGCGGGATTCTGTTCCTTATTGCCGAAGCCTTTTCCGAGATCTCCGCATATCGCCGAGAAACAAAGACCGTTTGATTTAACTGTGTCAAGAAGCTCCTTACGCGCCTCGGCATTCATATTTTCGGGTGCGTGTTCACCGCTCGTGGCATACATCTGTATTCCGGCAGCCCCCATCGCGGCTGCCTTTTTTATTGCGGACAAAGTGTCCGTACAAAACGATTCAATTATAACTCCTATCGGAAAGCGATACATATTTATTCTCCTTTATTTGATTTTATCCTTTTCAGAGCGCAGGTTCTTACTTCCTCATCACCCTGTTTCATTTCAATCTCCTCAACCTCACCGTCCGGCATATACAGCATAAATCTTGTATCTCTCAGTGCAACTATATTCACCGTGCAGGTATCCGACTCCCACTTTACCGAAACCTCGGTTCCACAGCGGGTACGAAGTCCCTTTATACTGCCTTTATTCCATTTCTCGGGCAGCGCAGGCAGGATATCCGTTCTTGTGCCCGAAGAGAATACAAGCATTTCCATCACCGCCGAAGGCCAACCTATATTTGCGTCTATCTGGAACGGAGCATACTGCATTGTAAGCGTAAGTCCGGAGCCTCTCCAGTCGTTATGATTGGTAAAGAGGTTCGCCATAATGCTTGTCTTTGCGATTATATTGAGACTTCTCAGCGCAAGTTCTCCGTCGCCGGTTCTTGCCGCCATGTTTGCGTTCTGTATAAGCGACCAGCTTGTCTGGCAGTCCGCACCGACAGTAAGCCTGCGTATGCCGCCTTCTCTGTAAACAGCATCCGTTTCGCGGCTTTCGCGTACACGTTCAAAGCCCGGAAACATCGGGTAAAGATGCGACTGATGTCTGTGTCTGTCGTTATCCGCGAAATCATCGCACAGCCACTCCCTCGGAGCACCGTATTCGTTTACTTTATATTCCGGTGCATGATTTTTTATCCATCTGTAATCCTCCGCCTCATCTTCGGGTATAAGTCCCGTAATATCCGATGCGCAAAGCAGATTTGTACACAATTCTTTTATTATTGCAACATCCATTGCCGCGTCAACCGCCGACTGCACATTTTCCGCCCAATGTGTGGGAGTTCCTCTGTAGCAGGACGTCTGATTTTCGGGCGATACGGACGGACATATATGCCATTCGTTCTCGCTTCTGATTATAAAATCTCTGTAAAAGAGAGCCGCCTCGCGCATAAAGGGAAGCGCCGTTTCGGCTAAGAATTTTTCGTCACGTGTAAATATATAATAATCATAGTAAAGCTGTGCAATCCAGCCCGCACCGCCTGTCCAGTTCACAATGTGCGGCGACATACACGTGTGCTTCATGCTGCCCGGAGCCGTCACGGCAGGCAAAAATATTCCGCGGCAACCGTATATCTTTGTTGCGTTCTCGCGCATATCGTCCATTGCGCCACTGTAATAATCAAATACAGGCAACATAAGCTCGTCAAGATGCCCCGGCATACATTGCCAGTATATCATTTCGATATTTATATTCGCCATGTTGAAAGACCACATTGCATTGTATTCCGGACACCACAATCCCGTAAGCGAACACGGATATGCGTTTTCAGCCGTACCGCTTATAAACAGATACCGTCCGTAATCCCACATACGCTGTGTGAGGGCATTGGGCAGCTCGTCATCGTATGCAATATCAAGCAATTCTTCGTTTGAAAGATTAAAATTTGCGTCAGTGTCGTCAAGCTCGAACCTGCAACGGCAGAAAAGCTCCCTGTGAACAGGCATATGCCTTGCAAAAAGCTCCTGATACGACGTCGGGAGCGCCGATATGTAATCCTTGAGCCTTCCCCACTCAGTCAGATGAGACCCACTGCAATAAACTCTTGCAATTACAAGCGCGGTTTCTCCGCGGATTACCCTTGCAACAACGCCGTGCTCGACTCCGTATATATCGCACTTCAAAAAAATCCATTCTCCGTCGCATTGCACGGTCTGATTTTTTGCAAGAACATCAGAATCCTTATAAAAAGGAATATCCGGTTCATGAACGGATACGTCTATAATGCTGTTTTTGTCACATTCTATAACAACAACGTCGTCCGCACGCGAAACAAAAGCACGTCTGATATAAGTTTTGCCGTCAATATCAAACTTTACCCTGCCTTCTCCCGTTTCCATGTCAAGCTCGCGCGAATATTTTTTGAATATTCCGCTCATCGGAAGCTGTATATTTATATCAGCGGCAGGCATAATATTCGGCAGCTGCGGTGCATAACCGCGCTGTATCAGCGCATCGCAAAGCATACCGTCCGCTTCCGGAAGCTTTCCGTCAAGTATTGCCTGCTGCATATGCGCAAGTACATCGCTTACATCCGGTATGGCAGGCTGAAAAGCTCCGCGCCACAATTCTGTATGTGTAAGAGTGATTTTCTCTCTGTGTATTCTGCCGTACATCACCGCACCGTGAATACCGTTTCCCAACGGCGTACATTCACGCCAGTTGCCTCCGAAGCCGGACGCGGGATGCTTCATTCTGAAAATGCCGGACATAATTTCCTCCGCAAATCCGATAAAATATTGTTTTAAACCCATATTGCGTGCGGACAAGCTATCACAGGGAAACGATCAATTACTACACATTTTATCGGTATGATTTTAAATTAATTATACCATAAATACGATGTATAAATCAATATGTAAATTTCAAAATCACACATACTCCGCAAAATTGTGTCAAAATCGGCAATTTACGTATTTTTTTATTTTATTCGGACAAAACTATTTCATTTACCCTCAAAATGTGGTAAAATAATAAGATAATCAAGCAAAACATAAAATATATTCATTTATTGTTTGCCGGGAAAGGGAAAACAGATATGAAATCAAAAAAACAAAACCGCAACGACCGTGCAAAAAAGCCTTCCAACATAAGCATGATAAAACGTTTTCTGCCGTATTACAAAAAATATACGTCCGTACTGCTGTTTGACCTGCTCTGCGCGGCAATGACAACGCTGTGTGAACTGGTTCTGCCTCTTTTGGTGCGCACAATAACAAACACCGCAACACAAGACATAAAGCTGCTCACCGTTGAACTTATATTAAGATGCGGAACAATATATTTTGTACTTAAAGCCATCGATACGGCCGCATATTATTATATGTCGTCGGTAGGTCACATAATGGGTACAAAAATGGAAACCGATATGCGCCGTGATTTCTTCGCGCACCTGCAAAAGCTGTCTTTTACATATTACGACAACACAAAAATCGGCACTATAATGTCAAGAATAACAAGCGATATGTTTGACATAACAGAGTTTGCTCACCACTGTCCGGAGGAATTTTTTATAGCCGGCATAAAGATAATAAGCTCTTTTATAATACTCTGCACTATGAATATACCTCTTACTATCATTGTATTTGCGCTTATACCCGTAATGATATGCACGCTTGCTCCGTTCAGAACAAAAATGAAAGAAAGCTTCAGAGATTCCCGAAAGCAAGTCGGCGAACTCAACGCCCGTGTGGAAGACAGTCTGCTCGGCATACACGAAGTAAAGGCGTTTTCAAACGAAGATATCGAAGAACATAAGTTTGAAGAGGGAAACGCCCGTTATCTTGACATAAAAAAAGTGGTCTACAAGCAAATGGGCGCATTTCATTCCATAACGCGCTGTTTTGACGGGCTTTTATACATAACGGTAGTCGTTGCCGGAGCGTTTTTCATGCGTGCGGGCAAAATAAACGCCGCGGACTTTATAGCCTATCTGCTCTACGTCACAATGCTTCTGAATTCGGTAAAGCGCATAGTGGAATTTACCGAGCAATTCCAACGCGGCATGACAGGCATAGAACGGTTCTCCGAAATAATGGATATAGAACCCGACATAACCGATAAACCCGGAGCTGTGGAAATAACCGATATTGACGGCAACATCGATTTTGAAAACGTAACATTCAGATATTCTGCCGATTCTCCGAATGTTCTTACAAACCTGTCTTTGCACATATATGCCGGGGAAAATCTCGCAATAGTAGGTCCGTCCGGAGGCGGAAAAACAACGTTCTGCTCTCTCCTGCCGAGATTCTATGAGCTTGACGGAGGCAGAATTCTCATAGACGGAAAGGATATTACGGATATAAAGCTTTCTTCCCTCAGGGAAAAAATCGGCATTGTACAGCAAAATATATATCTTTTTTCCGGAACGATACGCGACAATATAGAATACGGAAAACCCGGAGCGTCGTTTGAAGAAATTAAAGAGGCTGCACGCCTTGCCGGAGCGGATGAATTTATATCCTCTCTTGCAAACGGATACGACACATATGTGGGCGAACGCGGATTAAAGCTTTCCGGCGGACAAAAACAGCGTATATCAATAGCAAGAGTTTTCCTCAAAAATCCGCCGATTCTTATACTTGACGAAGCCACAAGCGCGCTCGATAACGAAAGCGAACGTCTTGTACAGCAGTCACTGGAAAAGCTCGCCAAAGGCAGAACAACAATAACAATAGCGCATAGGTTAACCACAATCCGCAACGCCGACAAAATAATAGTCCTGACTCCCGACGGTATCGCGGAAGAAGGTTCTCACGAGGAGCTTATGAACAAAAACGGTATGTATGCGGATATGTACAATCTTTACACAGCCGACTGACAAAAATAATACAAAAGGATAAACAATATGGAAAAAATCAAAATCGACAGAATAAACGAGCTTGCGCGTGCTTCAAAATTGCGCGAACTTACCGAAGCAGAAAAGGAAGAACAGCGGCTTCTGCGCAACGAGTACCGTGCGGCAATGAGAATGTCGCTTATAAACAATCTCGAAAATACGGTGGTTGTCACACCCGACGGCAAAAGAACGCCTCTTAAAAACTGTACCGACAAAAAATAACACAGTTTTATTTTGCAGACACAAAAACAAAATCTTCCGTTCAAAAACAATGAGCGGAAGATTTTTTCATTTCGTTATTGATTTATATCAATCCACAACCTGAACCTTGAGCAGATTTGTGGTTCCCGACTGGTTAAGCGGCACACCTGCCGTTATTACAACCTTGTCACCCTTTGAAACCATATCTATCTGCTTCGCGCAATCTATCGCGTGTCTGAACAGGCTCTCTTCATCGGACTGATTTCTTGCAAGAACAGGAAATACGCCCCACGAAAGCGAAAGCTGATGGAATGTCTTTATTTCCGGTGTTGCGGCTATTATCGGTTCCACAGGACGGAACTTGGAAACCCTGCGCGCCGTGTGTCCCGATTTTGTAACCGCCAATATAGCCTTTGCCTCAACGTCGCGCGCCGTTGTGCACGCAGCGTCGCATATCGCATTTGTCATCTCGCATCCGCCGCCCTCGTAACTTATTCCCGAATAAGCGTCCATATCAAATGCGTCCTTTTCCGCCTGCCGCGCTATTTTAGCCATTACCTTTACGACAAGTGCCGGATGATCTCCTATTGCCGTTTCGCCCGACAGCATAACCGCCGACGTTCCGTCAAATACGGCGTTTGCAACATCGGTTATTTCGGCTCTCGTCGGAGTGGAGGAATGTATCATGGATTCCAGCATCTGAGTTGCCGTTATTACCATTTTGCCTGACTGATAGCATTTTCTTATGAATTTCTTCTGTATGCCGGGCAGCTTTTCATATTCTATTTCAACGCCCATATCGCCTCTGGCAACCATTATGCCGTCGGAATATTTCAATATTTCGTCAAAATTGTTTATGCCCTCTATATTTTCTATCTTGGATATTATTTTTATATTGTGACCGCCGTAATAATCCATAAATTTCCTGAGAGCTATTACGTCTTCCTTGCATCTTACAAACGACGCAGCCACAAAATCAACGTCCATTTCTATACCGAATCTTATATCTGCCTGGTCCTGAGCGCTGAGGTACGGCATACTGAGATGTATATGCGGTATATTTATGCCCTTTCTGCCGGAAAGCTCGCCTCCGTCAAGTACTTTGCATACAATATCCGTCTCCGTAAGAGATACCGTCTCAAGAAGTATTTTGCCGTCATCTATAAGTATTCTGTCCCCTACTTTAAGCTCGGACGGAAGCTCTTTATACGATACCGAAACCTCCTCTGCGGTTCCCTCGACATCTCTTGACGTAAGAATAAATGTCTGTCCGTTTTTAAGCGTAACCTTTTTGCCGTCCTTGAAAAGCCCCACTCTTATCTCGGGTCCTTTCGTGTCAAGCATTACTGCCGCAGGCAATCTGAGTTTGTCGCGTACACGCCTGAACATTTCAATGGACTCTTTATGATATTCATGAGTTCCGTGCGAGAAGTTGAGTCTTGCAATATTCATTCCCTTCAAAAGCATTTCTTCAAGCGTTTTTTCATTTCTGCTGGCAGGTCCCAGTGTGCATATTATTTTTGTTTTTCTCATAATTTCATCTGAATCCGTCAAGGATTTTCGCCTCCAAATCTATATAAAACGCTGTTTCAGTCGGGCAGCGTTTACTTTTCCGTTTCAATATAATACAAATACGGCTTCGCATTTAACCGTTTGAGTTTTTGCCTTACGGCAAAAACAAAGATGTATTTATCATACCTTAAGCTTTTCGGTAAGCAAAACGGTTTCAAAATCAATATATTCCGCTCCGGTTTCTTTTATGAGCGCAAATGCGGTTTCCGTTCCGTAATCAAGTGCCGTCATATCATGGCAATCGGTAGTAACCGTTACCCTGCCGCCGTTTTTTGCAATGTAACTCAGCATATCCCGCGACGGATACGGCAAAGTTCTGTATCCCCGGCTCATAGCGCCCGTATTGACCTCAAAAATTCTGTCCTCCGGCAAAAGTATATCAAGAGCGTTTTTCCATGCAGCAATATAACGCGGATTACTCTCGTCAAACAAAGTTTTGTCTTCGTTAAATTTCGATACCAAATCAAAATGCCCTATTATATCGCAATCCGTTTTTTGCACCACATCGCTTACCGTTCTGAAATAGTCCTCCGCAAGCGAATAGAAATCTCCGCCGTAATACTTATTCACGGCTTCGCTGAGCTCGCCTCTGCTGTCGTCAATGGGAATATACTCCCCTCCCTTAATGATATAATGAACGGAACCTATAATATAGTCCGGTGTAAAATCCGGCTTCTCCGCATAATATTCCTGCTCGATTCCGCAGTACACCCGTATATCGTTACGGTACTTGTTTTTTACGTATTCAACATCATTCACATACTTACGGGTATTTTGTTTGCTCATGCAATATGATTCATCAAATGAAGTATAAGAATGTCCCGAAAATCCTATCGCATCAAATCCGTATTTTATAGCCTGCAGCACAATCTCTTCACAGGTATTTTTCCCGTCGCAATACAGCGTATGTACATGAAATGCATTCTTCATAAAATCAAATTATATAAAGTCAATTTCCTTTCCCGTTAATTTCTTTTGTAAACACATTAACACATCTGTGTACGGAAACATTCCGCAATCAGAGCTTTAATATTATTTTTTCCGTTTCCGCCACAGAATCCGCTATGTAATCGGCGCCCGCATCTTCGAGTTCCCTTACAGTGCCGAATCCGTATGTGACTCCTACGGATTTTATTTCGAACAGCCTTGCAGCTTTAATATCGTATTTTGTATCGCCTACCATCACGGCTTTTGAAACATCCGCACCGCCAACATCAACCGCGTATCTCATGACGTCTTCTTTTGTTCTGCCGACATCATCCGACGCTCCTGCAACAAATTCAAAGCAGTCGGCAATATTGTACAGCCGCAAAAGCTCTTTTATACATTCCTCGGCTTTTGAACTGACTATCATGATGTGTCTGCCGCAATCTTTCAGTTTGTGAAGCAGTACATCTATGCCGTCATACATCCTGCTTTCATATATCCCGACGGTATTGTATCTTTCGCGGAAAAATCCTACTGCCGCACGCGACATTTCATCCGAAAAGCCGTAAAATTCAACAAACGAATCATACAGCGGCGGTCCTATGAATCTGCAAAGAGCGCGCCTATCATCACAGGTTATACCGAACTTTTCCAGCGCGTATATGGCGGAATTTATTATTCCCTCGGAAGTATCCGAAACGGTTCCGTCAAAATCAAATAACACATACTCCCTGTTCATAGCCGACCTGCCTGTAAAACGCATTTTTTATAATTATACTACATTCCTATTAAAAATACAATATATAAAATTTATATCACAGCATTACAATTGTTGAATTGTCAATGATGGGTGACACTTTTTTAATAAAAAAAGCTGAGCTCATA
>CAJLXE010000030.1 GCA_905210525.1 uncultured Clostridia bacterium
TTACCGTATCTTTTATTGATTAATTTCCTTTTGCGGATACTTTTTCGTTTCAGGCTCCCGCGTTTTATAAAAAGCATGGATATCAGGAGGTTTTTGTCTTAGAAGAATATCCATACACAGGGAAACGGCACTATTACACAAAAGAGTTACTCTGAGTTCAAAATTTATGGATGTAACCGTGAAATACAAATATAAAAGTAAACTGCGAACATATAAATCAACTGATTACACGCTGCGGACCGAACAACGTATAATTTTTTTAAGAGGAGGAAGCTATGATTTTGTCAAATTTAACTCGCGAAAAGATAGCCGAAATGAAGCGGCTTTATGAAGCATATCGTACGGTACTTTGCCCGAACAGAAAAACGGGTGCTGAGGTGGATGAATATTTGAGAAACAAATATCCGTGTCTGCCATATGTCAATCGTACATTTCGGGATATTGTTGCTGCCGACATCATGGAAAACGAACATTTCCGCGCGAAATTGCAGGACGACACACATACGGATATCCGCAGCTATCGCATAGGGGATATACTTATCGGAATTGACCTTATAAGCGGCGAATTTCATATAGAAGCCGAAGATATGGCAAATGCCGCACATATTTACGACGATTTGTTTGTTTTTCGCGGACTTGATGAGGATGATTTGAAAAATTTCGTCTTGGTTGGTGAGTATGTGAGATTGACACTGAATGCCAGAGGCGAAAGTTGCAGCGAGGACTGAGGACATAGACAAATGAAACGAAAGATCACTGTAATTACATTTTTATTATTGGGGGTTGCGGGCCTTACCGCGTTTTTTATTCTTTACAATCGGGAAAATTTTAAAGGAAACATTGTGAGGGATGACTGTTCCTACATATTGGACATCGAACAAATGAACGGCACAGACTGCCATGCATTGCAGTTGACGACCGGAGATACGTTAGAAGTTCGCTTTGTAACCGAAAAGGGATCGCTGACTATGGAAATCAAAGCCCCCGACGGAACGCAGTTATATGCGGGCAATGGTAACGGCACAACGGACTTTACTCTGAATATTACCGAGAACGGTACATATACCGTAGCAGTGGAAGCGCGGCACGCAAAAGGAACGATTTATATTAAATCAAAGGAGAAAACATAATGAAAACAAAAACGCTCGAAACTATTCAGAAAGCACTCAATGTCTTTCGGATTATAGCAAAAATCGCAAGTATATTCTGTATCGTCGGTGCGGCACTGTTCGGTGTCGGCGCTTTGTGTGCGGTGGCACAGTACAACGGAGGTCATGTGTTCGGCCTTTGGGGTGAACCACTGAACCTTTTTCCTGACGGAACAGATCTGCTTAAAGAATATGTGTATCTGCTTTCTATCACATTTATGCTGATCGCACAGGCAATTTTGCTCGGGCTTACACACAGTTATCTCAAATCTGAGATGAAAGACGGCACGCCGTTTACTGAAAAAGGAGCAGACTGTCTGAAAAAACTCGGTATCCGATTTATATATATTCCCATTATAGCTATTACCGTTTCGGAGGTTGCAGCTGTTTGGCAGGGTGTGAAAATTACTGATACAATCGGCAATTTCGGGAGCGTGCTGACCGGCATTGTCCTGATTCTTGTTTCGGTGATTTTTCGCTACGGTGCAGAACTGGAGCAGAAGAGCAATGAACAAAAATGAGTTCTGAGGAACAATGAATATGAACGTGAAATATGAACACAAGCCCGAAATGAAATTCATCGGCTTTTCGACAACAATTCATTCCGATGAGGGCTATGTTAAGTGTCCTGAATTTTGGGATAAAGAATACGTGCAGAAGTATGCTCATCTTTGGCAGACGATGAGACCGGAAACGCCGTTGGAAAAAGCTATTTTTGAAAACGAGATAGGTATGTTTGCCATCTGTGATGACAAAAAACGGCATTTTGACTATTGGATAGCCGGACTTTACAAGGGAGGGGATGTACAAAAGGGACTAAAACTCTATATATTCCCGGAAAGCGACTGGGCTGTGTTTTCCGCAAAAGGACCGCTTCCCGATTCTTTGCAAAAACTGAATACGATGGTTTGGCAGAAGTGGTATCCGAACGAAGGAAGGTTGTATAACGGTAACGGAAACGCCATGCTTGAAGTTTATTCGGCAGGGAATATGCAAGGCCCCGACTACGAGTGCGGCATTTGGGTGCCGATCGGCAAATTACAGCAAAACGAAGAAGACAGTGCGGAAACGGCAGCTACCTCAACACTGCTCGGAATTTTATAAGAAGACTTGCCACAAACAGTACAAATCGGAACAGCGTTTTCAGCACAATCGTCGTGCATGAAAGTAATGAGGATTGACTGCTATGTCAAAATCACTGATATACGTCATCGACAAGGAGAGCGCTTACTTTGTTTTAACTGATAATATCGTATTATAAATAAAAAATCCGAACATTTACCGAGTGGAAAAATGTTCGGATTTTTGTTTGAAATAAGCGGTTTGTTTTGACCTTTGATTATAACTGTATATCAGAAGTCTTGTTCAGAGGTTAAAGTGCCGTCAGCATCGTAGTGTGACATTTTTTTGATATTGCCGTTCTCGTCATATTCTACAACGGAGTAATTTCTGAGTTTGCCGTCAGCATTGTAGTATGATATTTTGGCACTGTTACTGTTTTCGTCACGTTCTACAATGGAGTAACCTTTGAGTTTGCCGTCGGCATCGTAGGAGGACACTTTTTTGGTTTTACCGTTCTCGTCATATTCATAAGCGTTGTAACCTTCAAGTTTGCCGTCATCATCGTAAATGTAACTTGATGCTTTTGTGGACATACCGTTCTCGTCGTATTCGAAAACATAACTTAGTTTGCCGTCATCATCGTAAAGGTAGTTTGACTCTTTTATGAAATTACCGTTTTCGTCGTATTCGGAAATAGAACTTAGCTTGCCGTCAGCGTTGTAGTATGACTTCTTTGTGGGATTGCCGTTCTCGTCGTATTCGAAAACAGAACTTAGCTTGCCATCGGCATTGTATTGTGACTCTTTTATAAGGTTGCCGTCCTCATCGTATTCATAGGTACTGCAACTTTCAAGTTTGCCGTCCTCATCGTAGTCTGACACTTTTGTGCGCTTGCCGTTCTCGTTGTATTCATAGGTACTGTAACTTCCAAGCACGCCGTCATCATCATAGTCTGACTGTTTTGTAAGTTTACCGTTCTCATCGTATTCAAAAACATAACTTAGCTTACCATCGGCGTTGTATTGTGACGTTTTTGCGAACCTGCCGTTTTCGTAGTATTCGAAAACATAATCCGGTATGCCATCAGCATTGTATTTTGACACTTTTGCGAGCTTGCCGTTTTCATTGTATTCATAAACGCTGAAACTTTCGAGCTTGTCATCGGCATCATAGCTTGACTCTTTCGCGAGCATACCGTTTTCATCGTATTCGTAAGTACTGCAGCTTTCACGTTTGCCTTCTGCATTGAAAATTTCAGTGCGGGTTAACATCCAACCTTCATTATAGCTCATTATAACGCGGAAATTCTCGGAGCTGTTCAGCGTGACTGTTTTTTCATTTTCGTTATATGTAACATCGCAATGTCCGATTTCATTACCGTCTTCTGAACTTATAAATTTTGTTATTTTACCGGTGCTGTCGTATTCAAAGTTTATCTTTGTTGCCGTGCTGTTGCCGGTAGACATATCTATCGTGGATATTTTTCCCTCGTTATTATACGAAATAGTATAAGTAAAGAATAATGTTGAGACCTTGACGAGCTGTCTGTCCTTGTTGTATTCGTATGTAGTATCTTGGTCTTTATATTCACCCTCGTCCTTGGGTTCGATATCAACCTGAAGTATTGCTTTAATGATATCGTTATATGTGGTGTAGATGTCTTTTTTGTTTGTATTTGGATTGTTGGGGTCATTTGTGGTGCTTGGACCGTAAGTGGAGCTTGGATCATTTGTGAAGCTTGGATCCGGGCTGCTCGTGGAGCTTGGATTATTGCAAGCTGTTAAAAACATCATAGCTAAGACAATGCAGAGCAGAAATGCGCGTGAAATTGTTTTTTTCATTTTTACCTCCTTGAACTGATTATTAAAAATGTCAAAAATCAGCAAAAAAATTATATATCTGATTTTGAATTATGTCAAGTGGTTTTATAAAAACCGTAAAGTGTCGAAAATTTTTATGCAGCGTGGAAATCGCAAAAAACAAGAGTGAACGCAGGCATACGGTAAAAAATCCGAGCAGAAACATTTTTCGAACCGGGTGAAATGATTGAAAAAAGCAAGTGTTCATAACCCAAATCCGTTATGAACACCCGCCATGGTGCGGATAGCAGGACTTGAACCTGTATGACCTTGCGATCACTAGAACCTGAATCTAGCGCGTCTGCCAATTCCGCCATATCCGCATAAAATTATGACAGTACATTAAACAACATGGATATGATATCACAAAAACAACTTTTTGTCAATATGATTTTTACAGAGTTTTTGAACTGTTGTTTAAATAACGTATTGAATATTATTGAAAATCGTGATAAAATAAATATAATGGAATTGCGGATTTATGCGCATTACCGTATTACAAATTGTGAATGCGGACTTTTGCTGTGCGCAAATTTGGTTGGTTAAAGGAGTAGGGCAGTGGAATCTTATAATAACGTTTCTTTGGAAGAACTTACAAGAATGGCGTCCAAAAAAGATGCGGATGCTCAGGCAGAATTGAGCAGAAGATATTCCGAGGGTGATTCGGTGGACAAAAATATTAAGACAGCTATTGACTGGGCAGAAAAAGCGTATTCCCGAGGCCGCACGGATTTGGCTGCCGAACTTGGAAACCTTTGTATCAAATGTGCGGATGATTCGGAAGAATATGCGGTTAAAGCCATAAAATATTATATGGCGGGTGCTGAGGAAAATAACGTTGAATGTATGTATAAGCTTGCACTGTTTTATAACAACGGTCAATATAACCTCCCGAAAGATGACAATAAAGCGTTTGAACTGCTTTCAAAAGCCGTAGCGAAGGGTATCGGTTCCGAAGAGGAACTTATATATGCGCAGTATCTTATGGCAAATGCTTATTTTAAGGGAACGGGTACAAAATCCGATATTGCACAGGCAATGAGTCAATACATCGAATTGGCTCAAAAAGGCTACGAGCCGTCATATATTAAGCTTGCAGAGTGTTCTCTTGCAACGGAGAGGGTATCGGAAGCCGAATTTTATGCGAAAAAGGCGTGCGACAGCAATGATGAACAAATATCCGCTCAGGGTAAAGCACTTTATGCTCAATGCATTGAGATGCGCTCCTCTTATGCCGTTATACAATCTGCAAACATTGACGGTATTATAGGTGAAAATGACAAGTCAATGGGCGAACGTCTGAGAGCACTGCAGGATGCAACGGAAAAATTCGCAGGCTTTGAAAAAGAAGCGAACCGCCTGATACATAATGCCGAAACACTTGCCCGGATAGGAAATTATAACAGGGTACCGTCTGCATATGACAGGGTTACTTGCGAGTATCCGGATGATTTCAGAGGCTGGTATAATCTGGCACGCATATTTACAAATAATTTTACTTCATATTCTTTGTTTGAAGAAGAAAAATACGGAAAAGTTGAAGAAAATGAGTTCTGTGAAAATATGCTTTATGCCGAGCGTACTGTTCCGGAAGAATTTGAACGGAATATTTCCGACATAAAGAATGCATATATTGAAAATATTACGGATGTTTCCATAGAATCTATGAAGAATACAATGTACGGATTTTATACGGATAGGGTATCGTCCGAAAAAATTGCCGAGTATGTGCGGAAATATGAAGACAAACTTATATATATTTACAAGAAACGTCCGTGTGTGGTGACGGCACTGAGCCTGCACTTGCTGGAAAATATACTTAACAACGACAACATAAAAAAATATAACGAACGTGTTGCCGCACATAACAGGTCTCTGAATTCAAGGGTGGACAGGGACGTACAGGATTATGTGACGGAGCTTGCGCAGAATCTGAGAATAGACAATCCGAAAGAGTACGCAAGCAATGCAAAGGCTCTTGAAGCCGTTAATACAAATGCCGAATACATAGATAAGATTCAGAATTTCAGGAGAAAGCTCGAAAGCGAACAGGATTATTATTCAGAGATTAAAAATTCGGTAACATATGACGTATATGCGGGAAATGAGTTCGGAGTCGAGCGTGAATATAAAGGATATTATCCGATAAATCAGTCTGAATTTGATGATGAATATGTTGATTTTATAATAATATTGGCAAATCGGTGCGGAATACAAATGCGCGGATATGAAGTGTTTTATACCGAAGAAAAACGGAATACGCTTGCATATATCGAGTCTGTTATTGAAAAAGCTTCAGTATTGCAATCGGAATATCATAAAAAATATATTGAAATCAGGGATAAATATTCAGCTCTTGCACAGACCGACAGCGAAATGTTCTCGGACATTACCCGCGCGCTTGTGAATTATGAAGTGGCGTATGCTCAGTACGAAAAGGCAAACAGTTCAAGTGTATTTAAGCAGGTATTCAAAGGCAAAGAGACAAAGGAAACAAAAGAAGATACTACGGCTATGTTTGAATCTGCTCAGGCGGAAGTCGATTCTGCGGCAAAAATGATACTTTTGTCGGCACGCAAACAAATGGCTCAGCTTAATGACGAATTTAAAACAAGATACGTTGATGAGGCTCCTTACATGGCGTTTTACAGCGAATCATGTTTGGACGACTTGATAAAAGAGCGTGTGACATTTATGAAGTTACAGCGTGAGCACGCATAACGGGGTATATATTGAATGAAAACGGTGTTTATAACAGGTGCCGCGCGAGGTATCGGAAGGGCAACGGCGTTGCTTTTTGCGGAAAGAGGCTGGAATGTTGCTTTCGGTTATGTGCAAAGCACAAAAGAGGCAATACAGCTTGAAAACGAATTGAAAGATAAGGGTGTTTCGGCAAAGGGAATACGCTTTGATGTTGCTTCTTACGAAGAATGTAATGCGGCGGTTGCCGAAGCGGAGAACAGCTTTGGCAAAATCGATTCGTTGGTAAATAATGCGGGAATATCGGTAAATAAGCTTTTGATGGATATGACAGACGAGGAATGGAGACGGATATTTGCCGTCAATACGGACGGAGTATTCAATATGTGCAGAGCCGTGATACCGCATATGCTTAATGGAAATTGCAGCATAGTAAATGTTTCGTCTATGTGGGGAATAACCGGCGCATCATGCGAGGCAGCTTATTCCGCATCAAAAGCGGCGGTAATAGGTTTGACAAAGGCATTGGCAAAGGAACTGGGATTATCCGCAATACGTGTAAACTGCATTGCTCCCGGAGTTATAATGACAGACATGAATAAAAATCTTTCGGAGAACGATATACGGGCTTTGGAGGACGAAACTCCTTTGGGCAGAATCGGGGATCCGAGTGAAGTGGCAAAGGCAATTTACTTTCTGGCTTCGGATGAGGCTTCGTTCATTACGGGACAGACTCTTTCGGTTGACGGGGGCTTTGTGATTTGATAGACCATATAAATTTGTACGGTAACTGTACTCTTTGCCCGAGAAAGTGCGGTGTGAACAGAAACCGCGGCGAAAAAGGTTTTTGCGGAATGACAAATGAATTGGTTCTGGCGCGTGCGGCGCTTCATCAATGGGAAGAACCGTGTATTTCCGGAACAAACGGTTCGGGTACGGTGTTCTTTTCGGGTTGTTCGCTCAGATGCGTTTATTGTCAGAATTACATTATAGCAAATTGCGGGAGCGGAAAAATTGTGACTGCCGAAAGGCTTGCGGATATTTTTTTGGAACTTCAGGCGAAAAAGGCTCACAATATAAATCTTGTTACGGGAACACATTACGTACCTCACATTATAACCGCAATTTCGGATGCAAAAAAGCGCGGGCTGAATATACCCATAGTTTATAATACAAGCGGATATGAAACGGTTGAAAATATAAAGCGTCTTGAAGGACTGATTGATATATATCTGCCCGATTTTAAGTATTTTGATAATACGGCGGCTCAAAAATATTCAAATGCGCATGACTATGCGGATTATGCCGCTTCTGCAATACGGGAGATGCTTTGTCAGACGGGGAAAGCTGTGTTTGATTCAGCAGGCATTATGCAAAAAGGCGTTATAGTAAGACATCTGGTGCTGCCGGGAAATATCAAAAATTCAAAGGCTGTTCTTGAATTTTTGTATCGGACGTTCGGCGATGATATTTATATATCCGTTATGAGCCAATACACGCCTATGAAGCATATAAACGGCGATAAATATAAAGAACTTACGCGAAGTCTGACAAACGGAGAATATTCGTTTATTGTGAATTATGCGATTAAAATCGGCATAAAGAACGGTTTTATGCAGGAAGGCACGGCGGCAGATGAAAGCTTTATACCCGAGTTTGACAATGAGGGTGTTTAATTGATAAAATAAGTGAAATTTTCAGAGAAGCGGAGAAATTTACAAATGGAACATATTATTGAAATCGAACATCTGAGCAAATCGTTCGGAGATGTGAAAGCGGTAAATGATATCAGCTTTTGCGTAAAGAAAGGCGAACTGTTTGCTTTTTTGGGAGTAAACGGTGCAGGAAAAAGTACGACCATATCCATATTGTGCGGTCAGCTTGCAAAGGACAGCGGAACTGTTACGGTTTGCGGCGAAAATGCGGAAAATTCACAGGATGCAATAAAGAGAAAGCTCGGAGTTGTGTTTCAGAATTCGGTACTGGATCAGGCTCTTACGGTAAAGGATAATCTTGGATGCAGGGCGGCTCTTTACGGAATCAGCGGCAAAGAATTTGAAAACCGTGTTAAAGAGCTTTCGGTACTTCTTGATTTTGAAGATCTTATGACGAGAACGGTAGGTAAGCTTTCGGGCGGTCAGAGAAGACGAATAGATATCGCGCGTGCGCTTATTCACGAACCGGAAATACTTGTTCTTGACGAACCTACCACGGGACTTGATCCGCAGACGCGAAAACTTTTATGGGATGTTGTGACAGAATTGCGCAGGCAAAAAGGAATGACGGTTTTTCTTACGACTCATTACATGGAGGAAGCTGCCGATGCGGATTATGTAATTATACTTGACAGCGGTAAAATATCGGCAAAAGGAACTCCTCTTGATCTGAAGAATACATACACAGGGGACTTTATTACAATTTACGGGTTAACGGAAGAGCAGGCGGCGATTTTCGGACTGCCTTATGAAGCTCTTAAAGATGCGGTGCGTATTTCCGTTCCCAATACGGCAAAGGCGACCGAGCTTATTATAAAGCATCCCGAATTGTTTAACGACTATGAAATTGCAAAGGGAAAAATGGATGATGTGTTTCTTGCGGTAACGGGCAAAAAACCTGAAGGGAGTGTTTTATAATGAAAGAAATTACGGCACTGTTCAAGCGCAACAATAAATTGTTTTTTAAGGATAAGGGAATGTTTTTTACATCTCTTATAACTCCTGTGATATTACTTGTTCTGTATGCTACATTTTTGGGTAATGTGTACAGAGACAGCTTTGCGTCCGCAATGCCTGACGGTTTTACTGCGGCGGATTCGCTTGTTAACGGAATGGTAGGCGGACAGCTTGTTTCTTCATTGCTGGCGGTGTGCTGTGTTACTGTTTCGTTCTGCTCAAATCTGCTGATGGTTCAGGATAAGATAAGCGGTGCGAAAAGAGACCTTACGATGGCCCCTGTTAAGCGTTCTGCGTTGGCGATAAGCTACTTTATTTCGAGCGCTTTTGTAACGCTCATTATATGCTTTGCGGCAATGCTGATAAGCTTTGCTTACCTGTGGAAAATGGGATGGTATCTTTCGGTTGGAGATGTGCTTTGTGTTGTGGCGGATGTAATATTGCTTGTTCTTTTCGGAACGGCGTTATCGTCGATTATAAATTGTAATTTGTCTACTCAGGGGCAGGCTTCTGCCGTTGGAACGATAGTGAGCGCAGGTTACGGTTTTATTTGCGGAGCTTATATGCCCGTATCAAATTTTTCCGCGGGACTGCAAAAAGTACTTTCGTTTTTGCCGGGTACATACGGAACCTCTTTGCTGCGCAACCATACATTGGGAGGTGTTTTTGCGGAAATGGCGGGAAGCGGATTTCCGGCAGACGTAATTGAAAAGATAAAGGATTCCGTTGACTGCAATCTGTATTTTTTCGGACAGAAAGTAGAGCCTGGAATTATGTACATTATACTGGGCGGAAGCGTTATATTGCTTACGGTAATATATATTTTGATTAATGCTGTGCGCAAGAAAGCGCATTGAGAATATCGGCAATCAAAAATCGTCGGGAATTTTGTTTCCGGCGTTTTTTATACGGATTTTTACCGTGTGTGTTTATAAAACTGTATTAAAAGGAAATTTGCGGTAATAATTAAAGTATCAATATATTTGAAACGGAGATGACGGCAATGGATCCTCAGATTTATAAAACATATTTGAAAAACTGGATGAGTGCGGTAAATGAGATTGATGCTCCGCAAGAAGGCGAGGCTAAAGATTCCGTAACGGAAGCGATAAAAGAAACCGGTACGATGCCCATACAACCGCCCCAATCCGATATACACTGTATAACGGTGATAGGTCAGATAGAAGGTCATATGGTTTTGCCTTCACAGAATAAGACTACCAAGTATGAGCATATTATTCCGCAGCTTATTGCAATAGAAGAGAGCAAGAATATAAAGGGTGTTGTGCTTATCCTTAATACGGTGGGCGGCGATGTGGAAGCAGGACTTGCACTTGCGGAATTGATATCGACAATGTCCAAACCGGTTGTTTCGCTTGTGCTCGGCGGAGGACACAGTATAGGCGTACCTCTTGCGGTAAGTGCAAAACATTCAATAATTGCTTCCACGGCGGCTATGACAGTACACCCGATACGAATGAACGGCTTGTTTATAGGCTCTCCCCAGACGTATGATTATATGAACAAAATGCAGGAGAGAATAATAGGCTTTGTGGTGGATCATTCAAATATTACACGTGAAAAGTTCAGTGAGCTGATGCTTAATACGGGCGACATAGCCAATGAAATAGGTACTGTTCTTGTGGGACAGGAGGCTGTCAACTGCTCGCTTATCGATGAAGTCGGCGGAATCGATACGGCGATGAAACGTGTACGGGAGCTTATAGAAATGAAATCCGAAACAACGGGCAACGGAAATTGAAACATTGCCTGAATCAGATTACGGGAAAGGCGTTTTATAAACGAAACGGCAACAATAATGCTTTATACAATAATGCCAAATGAAATTATAATGTACAAAGACGAAAATCTGCAAAGAACGCAAACAGTGAGCTGTAAAGGCGTTCTTCTGGAAGGGGTGCGCGAGGGTAATATGCTGAAAATAACGAGGCTTATTTCGTCGGATCCGAAATATTTTCTTGACAGTAGTTTTTGTCCCGGAAATTATATAAAAATAAAGAATTGAATTTAATAAACAGCCGTTGTTCCTTATAATAATATAATCGGACAGCGGCTGTTTTATATTCGCAAGCGTAAAATTTAAGCTTTTATCGATGCATTCTGCAGAATAAGCCGTTCGAGTTCACGCGCGGCGGCGCCGAGAGAATGCTCTTTTCTTTTTACAAGACAAATTTCACGTTCGGGAATTTGTTCGGCAAGCTTGATGACATATATATCTCTTTCGTCCTTGAGCATATCTTCGGGAATAAAACCTATTCCGAGATTTGCTTTTACCATGGGCAGTATTTGCGCTGTGGTTTCGGCTTCGATGTCGGGAGTAAACGTAAGACCGTAAGTTTTGAAAAAATCTGAATAACGTTCAAACGTTTTTGTTACTGCGCCGGGAGATATGATCGGGTAGTGCTGTAATTGTTCAAGCGGAACGGGACTGTTGCATAAGTGTGAATACATACTGCCGCACACGGGAACTTCTTTTATTTCCTTTATGCTTGTTTCCGTAAGAGAATTTGATTTTACCGTGGGTGTGGTGACGAGAGCAAAATCCACAAGACCGTTTTTCAGTGAAGAAATCGCTTGGGGAGTGGAGTGATTTGTGATGTGAATTTTGACTCCCGGATATCGGGAGCGGTATTCTTTAAGAATCGGCAGTAAAAAGCAGTGCAAAGTGACCTCGGTTGCGCCGATAGATATAATACCGCTTTGCAGTGTTTTTTCAAGAATCAGTTCTTTTTCTCCTGCTTCGATATGTTCAAAAGCTATTTGCACATGAGCATAGAGCTTTTCTCCTTCGGGCGTAAGTGTGACTCCGTGGTTTGAACGCACAAACAGAGTGCATCCCAAAGCGCTTTCGAGACTTTTGACAGCTCTTGTCATATTCGGCTGGTTATTCAACAGCGCGTT
>CAJLXE010000031.1 GCA_905210525.1 uncultured Clostridia bacterium
CACAATAATGTGCAAAGCCGTGTTTCAATAAAATCTTCCTTGAAAATTAATAAAGCGATTTTATTATATCACAATCATATATGAAAAATCAAGTTCAAAGCTGACATATCAGCTTACATTATGTAAAAATATGAATATATCAAAAATAAAAAACAACAAAACAGCAAGAAGTATAACAAACATAATAAAACGGTGCAACGAGCATGACAGCTATGCCACATCCGGATACGTTGCATATAAATTAATAATTTCAGCCGTACCGATGGCAATCGTAGCAGCCGCGTTATTTTCAGGCATACCGGCAATAGAAAAATGGCTCTTGGAAACATTACAACCGATTCTTGCTCCTCAGGCATATGCGTTTGTAAAATACATTTCCGAACTGGCAAAATCAAACGCTACCACGCCAATTTTGTCGGTAGGTACGTTGGTAATGCTTTATACCGTATCATCCGGAATGTGCACTCTTATGAAAGGTGTTTCGATAGCAGCCGACGGCAGAGGCGCATTTGAAAAACGAGGAATCATAAAAAACAGATTCCTCGCTATAATGCTTACGGTTATTATTTTTGTATTGATACTGTGCTTCGGTATGATATCAATAGAAATAAAATATTACGGCACATCCGGGGCACAGTACAGTATATCGATATTAAGCTATGCCTTCTTTATAATTATGCTTGTCGTTATTCTTATGTTTATATACAAAATATCGCCTGTCAAAAAAACTTACTGGCTTACATCATTGAGACGTGCACTGCTCTCCTCTGTTATGATTGCCGCTCTGACATTTGCAATGAATATATATTATACCGAATTTTCGGATCCCGGAAATGTTTACGGGGCATTCGCCGGACTGGCAATAATAATGATATGGCTTTACAGCATATCATTCTGCATATTGGCTGCCGGAGAATGTTGAAAATCAGTCTATTGCAGATATACAGTTATCCACAAGCGTAATAAATTCTTTTTGAACAATCGAATCCTCAGCACGTGATATGCGGCTTATATATGATATAAGTTCATCAATGCAAGGCTTCAAAAAATTTCCCGTTGTACCCGCAAGCGCCGTCTGATACGGGTGCTTCTTGGGATCATACGGAAGATTATCATAAACAGCTATTGCTCTGAGTATAGACTTAATCAGATCGTGCGCTGAAGTTATTCTGCCGAACGGATCCTTATATGAATCAAGATAAGCGCTCAGAGCACGTCTGCGCCTAATCATAGATCTGAACACGTGTCCCTTTCTTTTTGCAACAAGCTGTTGTTCATTGATGTATTTCTGCAAATTCTTGTAAGCGCCCGAAACATCATCAAGCGGAATTGCAAATGAGTAAAGGTAAAAACTGAGATCGTCAAGTCTGTTAAGCCCGTCTATTATATCCTCAAGCGCTTCTATATAATAACGCGTTTTTACACCGCTTATTGACATCTCCATATATTTACCCGCATTACGGTCTATAAACGGCTCAATTTTGTTATAAGTCTCCCGCGGACACATTATACAAATATCAACGTCTGACGACGGATTACATATTCCCGTTGCAACCGATCCGACAAGCAGTATGCTTATTTCATTTATATACGGCTTTACCGCGTCAAGATTCAGTACATACGGACAAGCAAGATATTTTGCAAATGTTATGAATTTATCTCTTATCTGCATATTTACCTCCGATAATTATGGAATTGTGCAAAATATAAATAAATGTAGATAAAACTCATATTGAAAGTGTTGTCATAGCGTGGCTGTTTTATCATCATTAGATTTGTAAATGTTTACGGCAATCTGAAATACAAGCTTCATGAAAACAACTTATTTTTATTTCAAAGTCCCCCGGAAATACAACGATATCTACCCACAACGCAACAATATCGTCATTTCCATATATCATCCAAAGTTTTTGCCTTTGAAATCAATTTGTAAGATGTATATCTGGGTGCTTGCGGAGCTTGCCCTTTTTTGCTGCCAAGGCTTATTTTTTCAATTTTACGCGTGGTGTTCGGTTTGAAATATACAATGTATTTATTGGTATCATTATATTTTTCAATACGATCCACTTCAGCTACATATGTAATTCCGGAAACCGGCGCAACTTGATATGCCGCAATATATTTAATCTTATCAATCATAGCTCCCGAAATACGAATTGCATACCAACGGCTGTTGTTTAAAAACTCTTCATTAAAACCATCGCCGCGAGCCGGCACTACAATAGTATTCAATTCATCCGCATCATCCGACGATGCCAGATCCGTCATAACGTCGCCCTTAAATGGCGTAAAGCGATGCAGCTTTCTATGTCCGCAATAATATGTCTGTATCTCAATAACCTCGGTTGTCATTGTCAGCTGTCCCAGTACGTTGTAAAGCTCATCTGTTGCCTGATCGATAATTATAATTGCTGCCGGTTTATTGTCAAAAATAAGTTTATCAAACAATTCGTTAATATTGGTAAAAACCGATTTTTTGAAAAAAGCATCAAGTTTCGATTGCTTTGCAGCATCTTTATTAATATTATCAATAAGAAAACTTTTAATTTTGTACTTGTCCATTTCGGAAGAAATGCCAAAGCGCAAAATCTGTTCTCCAATGTGTCCGTAGACATCATGGGTTTGCAGTTCCACCTCTACAAGATACAGGCGCGGAGCATTGTGAAATGTCAAATCAAGATAATACCCGTCAGGAATAGCCGCACCTTTTTTCGGTTTTCCTATCAACTTTTTAATATCAAAATAAATACCTTCCGTTCCGAAAACAGATTCGGCATTTTCTATTATCACGGCTTCAAACTCGTCTTCGTCGTCATAATTATAAAGCGCATATAAAGCACCGGATTCGTCAATTATTCTGTACATAAATGCTCACTTTCAAAAAAAGCCGCAAGGTATATCAATCAGTAAAATTTTTCCGCATATTGAATGCAATTATTATAGCATACTTCCGAGTAAAAATCAACAGCAAACTGTCGATAAAACCCGAGCATACATCAATGCGTGAAGGCAACAAAAAATAAAATAATCTCAAAATACGATATACTGTTAATAAGCAAAGACTAACTCTTCAAAATACCATATCCTGCATCCGAAAGAACATTCAATGCATTTTCAAAGTTTTCCTTTTTCATTAATATGTAATCGGTATTGTAAGTAGATACAGCAAAAATTCCTATTTTCGCGTTTGCCAGAATTCCCGATATTTTTGCAAGTATTCCTGTCAAAGAAAAATCAAGTACACCTTTCACACGCAAAGCACGCCACCCGTCTTCATGCACAATAACATCAGACGGAATTTGTTTCGTTAAACATACAAGAGATATTTCTTCATCGGTCTTTCCTATAAAGAAAAATTCGCTTTTCATTTGTATTTGTGCCGTACTTTTCAATTTGCACACTGAAAATTCATATTCAATAACTTCTAACTGCATTTATTGCTCCGTTTTGGCTGCCTTAATCACATATTATCTTGCATAAAAAACTCTGCCGCTTTTTCTCGGCACATCTGTTGGGTATTCTCCGTCAACATATCCTACTATGCAATGACCTATGCCCTCATAATTTCCGTCAATGCCCAATGAACGCAATATTTCTTTGCCTTCCTCAGTTTCAAATTCTTCTTTTGCTCTGTGTATCCAGCAGCTTCCGAGCCCAAGCATATGTGCCGCCATCATCATATTTCCCATAACAAGACTTCCGTCATATAAATACGTTGAACAATCTTTTTTGGCAAGAACTATCAGAATTGCAGGGGCACCGTAAAAAGGATCCGTTCCTTCTCTGCCCATTATTGACGCATTCATTCTCATGAGCTTATCTCTGAGATTCTTATCGGTTACCTGCACAATAACAGGATTCTGTGTTCCTCTGCCGCTCGCGGCATACAACCCTGCCTCAATTATACTGTCAAGCATCTCCTGAGGAACTGCATCACTCTTATATTTGCGAATACTTCTTCTCGTTTTTATTTGCTCCAATATTTCATCCATTAATATTGCACCCCTCTTCTGAAAATCAAATTATTATAAATATGTGATTTACACCGCAAAATACCCGGTAATCACGGCAAATCATGCCGGAATTATCATCAGACTTAAATTATATCATATTTTTACGAAATGTCAATCCGAAAAGATTGTCATTATGATCTCATTACGCAGTTACAGATAATTGTCACCTTTTATTTTTATAAGGTTGACAATATCTTCTGTATGTGTTAAAATATACCTATTCAAATACATCGGAGGAATTTTGAAACATGGATATAAAGCAGAGTATTCTGGAAATGTTTGAAAATAATCCAAACACTTTTTTATCCGGCGAATCTATCGCAAATAAGCTTTACGTAAGCAGAAACGCCGTCTGGAAAGCCGTAAAAGAATTAAAAGCACGCGGATACGATATAACTGCCGTAACAAATAAAGGGTATTGCATGAATTCAAACTCAGGCATACTGTCCGGACAAGGCATAAACAAATATACACATACAACATATCCAAACATTTTCGTACACAAAATTATAGATTCTACAAATACAGCAGCAAAAAATCTGGCTGAAAAAGGTGCTCCGGAATGGACGGTAATAATATCCGAAGAACAGACTTCGGGCAAAGGCAGAGTGAACAGACCGTTTTATTCTCCAAAAGGCACCGGATTATATATGAGTATTATTCTGAGACCCAAATTTGCCGCTGAAAAAGCGGTTTTCATAACCGCCGCGGCAGCAGTTGCAGTTGCGCGTGCAACAGAATATGTCTCCGAAAAAAAAGCCATGATAAAGTGGGTCAATGACATTTACTGTAACGGCAAAAAGGTGTGCGGCATACTTACGCAGGGCGCTGTAAACATGGAAACCGGTGCTTTCGACTATGC
Source organism: uncultured Clostridia bacterium (assembly GCA_905210525.1). Classification (GTDB taxonomy): domain Bacteria; phylum Bacillota; class Clostridia; order HGM11327; family HGM11327; genus SIG351. The sequence goes on from CAJLXE010000031.1 coordinate 4,876, forward strand.
TGTATTGGGAATAGGCATAAATGTTTTCAGACCCGGCGGATTCCCCCCGGAAATAGAAAATATTGCCGGATATGTCCTTGAGAATAAAAATGTTTTCCCGGACGCCGCAAACCGTATTGCCGCTGAAATTCTGAACCTGTTTTCGGAATATTACAAAGATATAGAACACAAAACTTTCGTTGACGAATATCGGGCAAGATCATTCATTACGGGGAAACACATAAATGTTATAAAACCCGGCATAACGCTGCCCGCAGAAGCCCTCGAAATCGATGATAATTGCGGACTTAAGGTCATATATAACGACGGCAGTATCGAAACGCTTTCTTCGGGCGAAGTAAGCACAAAAATCACGGAGAACCAAGTTCATGACAAATAATACTACCCGAAAAATAACATTTATAGGACTTATGAGCGCTGTAATTGCCGTTTTATCTCAGATAACATTTCCGCTTCCATCAGGTGTTCCCGTTACATTGCAGACATTTGCCGTTGCATTATGCGGCTATATGCTTTCTTATAAATACGGATTATCGGCAGTGGGAATATATATATTGCTCGGAGCGGTAGGTGTTCCCGTATTTTCCGGTTTTAAGGGCGGAATAGGAATACTGTTTTCTGTTACCGGCGGATTTATATACGGATTTCTGCCCATGGTATTTCTATGTGGAATAGCTTCAAAATCAAATCAGTTTATAGCGTTGGCGTCAGGTTTTGCAGGACTGGTAATATGTCACGCTTTGGGCACATTACAATACGCCCTGATAAGTCAAATACCATTCGCGGCAGCATTTATTAAAGTTTCTCTCCCGTTTATTGTAAAAGATGTGTTGAGCATTGCCGCGGCATACTATATTTATCGTTTAATAGCCAAACGAAAAAATCTCAAATTTAATTGATACATATAAAAATACCTGTCATTTTTAAGTTTATTCGACGGGTATTTTTTTATAGAATAAATTGTACTGTGTTCACAAATAATAATAAATATTCGTAAAGTTTACCGAAAGGAGCGAAAATTGCTTTGATAAACCTTTTAATACGAACTTTTATTATTTACATTGCTGTTATCACCGTTATGCGTCTTATGGGAAAGCGGCAAATCGGTCAGCTTCAGCCGTTTGAAATGGTTATAACAATAATTATTGCAGATCTTGCCGCAACGCCTATGCAGGATGAAAAAATACCGCTTCTGCGCGGCATAATACCTTTGCTTGTATTATTATTTGCACAGGTTGTATTTTCATATATAATATTCCGCAACAAACGGTTTCGCAATCATCTTAACGGGACTCCGTCTGTAATAATAGCTCACGGTAAAATAAATCATGTAACGCTTCAACACTGCATGATCAATTTCAGTGACATTGTAGAAGCTATGCACGGTCAGGGAATTTCGGACCTCGGAGATGTTGATTTTGCCATTCTTGAAACAAACGGAAGCATAAGCTTCTTTCAAAAGCCTCAATATCAAGGCACTCAGAAAGCTGATATAAATGCCGATGTGTCAAATGACAGATTCAGTTATCCGCTCGTAATGAACGGAAAATTTCTACCCAACTATATTCAGTTTACAGATCAAACAGACAGAAGCATTATGAAAAAAATCAATGATATGGGTAAAAATATTGATGATGTTATATTTTGTTATATTGATTCCGGCGGAGAAATTCAAACAATATTCAAAAGGGATAAATCAAGAAAAAATAATATAAGGGATAAACAGCAATGAAAAATCTGATAATAGCGCTGTGTATATTCGCCGTCACACTTGCAGGAATAATCGTCACCGATATAATTATGAAAAACAGCGCAGACGAAATTCTTGTACTGTGCGACAAGCTGATTGAAGAAACACAAAATAATGATTGGGATAAAATAAACTCGGCATATGAAAGCGTTAATTCAAAGTGGAAAGATTCCAGACAATTACTTTTTTTCGTACTCAACCATACGGATATAGATAATGTAGATTTTGCTTTAAATGAATTGAAATGCGCAATAAATGAAAAGGATTCTTCGCATATAAAAAACTATGCGCAAAATTTGAAATTTTATGTTGACGAACTGCTTGATACAGAAGATATTTCATGGGAAAACATACTGTAATAAATTTTTTATGAAAAAACACCCCGGCAAATTATTGCACGAGGTGTTTTACAAATATTGATATATTAATTACTTCTTAAGATTGAACCATGCGTCCATTCCGGGGTAAATAGCTATATCGCCAAGTTCCTCTTCGATTCTGAGCAACTGGTTGTACTTCGCAACACGGTCCGTTCTGCTCGGAGCGCCTGTCTTTATCTGACCTGCATTCATTGCAACAACGAGATCTGCGATTGTTGTATCTTCTGTTTCGCCTGAACGGTGTGAAACGATTGCTGTGTAACCTGCGCGGTTAGCCATCTGGATAGCATCCAATGTCTCTGTCAAAGTACCGATCTGGTTAACCTTGATAAGGATTGAGTTAGCAACACCAAGCTCAATACCCTTCTTGAGTCTCTTTGTGTTTGTTACAAACAAGTCGTCGCCAACGAGCTGTATCTTCTTGCCAAGCTTATCTGTAAGAAGCTTCCAAGCGTCCCAGTCCTCCTCGGAAACACCGTCTTCAAGAGAAATAATCGGGTACTTATCAGCGAGTTCAGCCCAGAAATCAACCATTTCTTCCTTTGTGCAGAGCTTGCCTGTCTTCCAGAAGTAGTACATACCTTCCTTGCCGATTTTCTTAGCTTCATCATACATTTCTGTTGCAGCAGCGTCAATGGCAATTCTGAAATCGCTGTAAGGCTTATAGCCTGCTTTCTCAATAGCTTCAACAATAACCTGTATAGCTTCTTCATCTGACTTAAGGTTAGGAGCAAAACCGCCCTCATCACCTACCGCTGTGCTGTAACCCTTGCCCTTAAGAACTTTCTTGAGGTTATGGAATACTTCTGCGCACCAACGAAGAGCTTCTGCCCATGACTTAGCACCAACAGGCATTATCATGAATTCCTGAATTGTAACGCTGTTGTCTGCGTGCTTACCGCCGTTGATGATGTTCATCATCGGAACAGGAAGCATTTTTGCATTAACGCCGCCGAGATACTGGTACAAAGACACGCCGAGCTGTTCTGCTGCAGCCTTTGCAACTGCCAAAGATACGCCGAGAATAGCGTTAGCACCGAGCTTGCCCTTATTCTCTGTGCCGTCAAGTTCGATAAGAAGATTGTCGATACCAACCTGATCAAGTGCGTTCATACCGATGATTTCTTCTGCAATTATGTTGTTAACATTGTCAACAGCCGTCGCAACGCCTTTTCCGAGGTAACGCGGATCATCTTCATCACGAAGCTCAACTGCTTCAAATGCGCCTGTTGAAGCGCCTGAAGGAACCGCAGCTCTACCCATTGCGCCGCCCTCGAGATAAACTTCTACTTCTACTGTAGGATTACCGCGAGAATCCAATATTTCTCTGCCGATTACATCAATAATAGTTGTCATAATTTTTCTTCCTTTACTTATTTTTAATCAGACTTTCGCCTGTCATTTCTTTTGGTATTCCGATTCCCATAATGTCGAGCATTGTCGGTGCTATGTCTGCAAGCTTGCCGCCATCCTTCAATTCAACATTTTTATGAAGATTGCTTACGCAAATAAACGGTACTTTATTTGTTGTATGTGCCGTATGAGGCTGTTTTGTCTCCGGATCAATCATCTTTTCAGCATTTCCGTGATCCGCAGTAATAAACAGGTTGTAATTTATTCCATCCAAAGCCTTCAATACACGTCCTATACAAGTGTCAACGGTTTCAACAGCTTCAACCGCCGCAGGTATCACGCCCGTATGCCCAACCATGTCGCAGTTTGCATAATTGAGTATTATAACATCATACTTGCAAGCTTCTATCTGTTCTATAACAGCATCCGTAACTTCAACCGCGCTCATAGACGGTTTGAGATCATATGTTGCCACTTTAGGCGACGGAATAAGGATTCTGTCCTCATTCTTAAACGGATCATTAAGTCCGTTATTGAAGAAAAACGTCACATGAGCATATTTTTCCGTTTCAGCAATATGGAGCTGAGTAAGTCCCTTGTTTGAAACATACTCGGCAAGCATATTTTTCGGTGTTCCCTGAGGTTCAAATGCAATATGAACTTTGCCCGCAAATGATTCGTCATACTGCGTCATTGTAACATAATACAAATTCTTCGGTGCATACTTTCTTTCAAAGCCGTTGAAATCATCATATATAAGAGTTCTTGTAATTTCTCTTGCTCTGTCAGGTCTGAAATTGAAGAATACTATTGAATCGTTATCTTTTATAGTAGCTACGGGTTTTCCGTTTTCGGTAATAACGCACGGAACAACAAATTCATCGGTTACGCCTGCGTCATACGAATTTTGCATCGCTTCCGCTGCGGATGACGCCGTATTACCCTCGCCGTAAACCATTGCTGCATACGCCTTTTCAACTCTGTCCCAACGGTTATCACGATCCATTGCATAATATCTGCCCTCTACGGAAGCAATTTTACCGTCACCTATTTTTTTGAGCTGTTTCTCAAGATCTTCTATATATCCCTTGCCGCTTGCCGGAGGAACATCTCTGCCATCCATAAAACAATGAATGTAAACTCTGTGAAGACCTAATTTCTTTGCCATTTCAACAACGGCAAGCAAATGATCGGTATGAGAATGAACGCCGCCCGGAGAAACAAGACCGTATATATGCAAAGCGGAATTGTTGTTTTTTGCATTTTCGATTGCTTCCGTCAAGACCTTATTTTTGAAGAAATCGCCGTTTTCTATCGTACGCGTTATTCTCATAAGCTCCTGATCAACTATTCTGCCTGCACCTATATTTATATGTCCGACTTCGGAGTTACCCATCTGACCGTCCGGCAAGCCTACAGCTCTGCCGCTGGCTTCTATGAGCGTATACGGACACGTCTCGAAAAGCTTTGTAAGATTAGGCGTTTTAGCCATTTTTACCGCATTGCCTTCCTCACAGTCCGAAATTCCGAATCCGTCCATTATTATAAGCATTGTTAAATCTTTTTTCATACTTATCTCACTCTTTTCAATCAATAATGTACTACTTTTGAAAAATCCTCTGCTTTAAGACTTGCACCGCCTATAAGTCCGCCGTCAATATCGGGCATACCCATAAGTTCTGTTGCATTCTTAGGATTCATACTGCCGCCGTACTGTATGCGAACAGCCTCGGAAACGTTTTCGCCGTACATATCTTTAACAATAGAACGTATAAAACCGATAACTTCCTCAGCGTCCTCTTTTGTGGCTGTAAGTCCCGTGCCGATAGCCCAAACAGGTTCATATGCAATAACGCACTTCTTCACCTGCTCGTCCGTCATGCCTGCAAGAACAAGTCTCGTCTGCATTTCAACCACAGCATGAGTTATTCCGGACTCACGCTCGGACTTAAGCTCGCCCACACATATAATAGGTGTAATGTTTCCCGCAAGAGCCGCAAGCGCACGCTTATTTACAACAGCGTCCGTTTCACCGAAATACTGTCTGCGCTCTGAATGTCCTACTATAACATACTCAACGCCGAGAGCATTCAACATATCAACAGAAACCTCAGCCGTAAAAGCACCGGATTTCTCAAAATGAACATTCTGTGCTCCTACTTTTATGTTGCTTCCCTTAACAGCTTCAACAACTGCCGGAATGCATACAAACGGAGGGCAAACAACAACATCTGCCGAAGCATCATTAACCAACGGCTTAAGTGCTTCAACAAGAGCGACAGCCTCAGCCGGTGTTTTATTCATTTTCCAGTTGCCGGCAATAATAGGTTTTCTCATAATTATATAACCATAGCTTTCAAATTAATGAAAGCATCCTTTCTTTCACAATCATACGCCCATGCCGTCCGTCATACAGAACCGGTTTCGGCAAAGGCACAAAAACGCACACAGAAGACGCGCCGTAAAGACGCATCTTCTCATACGTTCAAAGCAGTAAATTACTTATCGTTAAGAGCCTCAATACCCGGCAGTTTCTTTCCTTCAAGGAATTCAAGCGAAGCACCGCCGCCTGTTGATACATGAGTCATCTTATCGGCAAATCCGAATTTTTCAACCGCAGCAGCCGAATCTCCTCCGCCGATTATTGTTATACCCTTATTTGCTGCAACAGCCTTTGCAATAGCAATTGTGCCTTCAGCATAAATCGGGAACTCAGATACGCCTACCGGTCCGTTCCATATAATTGTTTTAGCCTTATTAATTTCGGCAACAAAAAGTTCTCTTGTCTTAGGTCCGATATCAAAGCCTTCCCAATCTGCCGGAATCTTGTTGCTGTCAACAATTTTCCATTCTGAATCGTTTGAGAATTCCTTGCCTATTACAGTATCTACCGGAAGCAAAAGTTTTACGCCTTTAGCCTTAGCTTTAGCAAGCATTTCCTGTGCAAGATCAAGCTTATCGATTTCGCATATGGAATTGCCTACTTCGTATCCCATTGACTTAAAGAATGTATAAGCCATAGCGCCGCCGATTATAAGTACGTCAACCTTATCGAGAAGGTTTTCAATTACGCCGATTTTGTCGGAAACCTTTTTACCGCCAAGAATAGCGATAAACGGACGCTCCGGGTTTGCAAGAGCATTGCCCATTACGTCAAGTTCCTTCTTTATAAGCAAGCCTGCTACTGCCGGCAGGTAAGCCGCAACACCCGCTGTTGAAGCGTGAGCGCGATGTACCGCACCGAAAGCATCGCTTACATAAATATCTCCAAACTGAGCAAGCTGTTTTGCAAACTCAGGATCATTCTTTTCTTCACGCGGATCAAAGCGAACGTTTTCAAGCATAACAACATCACCGGGCTTCATTGCGTCTACGCAAGCCTTGGCGCTGTCGCCGATAACGTCCTCTGCAAGAACAACCGGCTTTCCTATATACTTAGAAAGTCTTTCAGCAACCGGCTTAAGAGTGTATTTCATGTCAAATTTACCCTTCGGTCTGCCCAAATGGGACATAAGCACTACTTTTGCGCCCTTTTCAAGAAGATAATTTATTGTCGGTAATGCAGCCGAAATTCTTGTGTCGTCGGTAATGTTTCCGTTGTCATCCTGAGGTACGTTGAAATCTACGCGGACGAGCGCTTTCTTACCTGCAAAATCAACATCATATATTGTCGCTTTATTCATTGCAATTCTATCCTTTCGCAACTGTTTCATTACGCATCCTTAATATGTACGGAGACGCGCCCGGATGCGAGCGGCGCATCCCCGTATGTTTTATTTTATTATATTTTAATCCGTAAATTACATTTCTGCAAAGTACTTGATAGTTCTTACCATCTGGCTTGTGTAAGAGTTCTCGTTATCGTACCATGCAACAACCTGTACCTGATACGTATCATCGTCAACCTTTGCAACCATTGTCTGTGTAGCATCGAAAATAGAACCGAATCTGCTGCCGA
>CAJLXE010000032.1 GCA_905210525.1 uncultured Clostridia bacterium
AAGCCTCTACGGCGTCATCATCAGGTGCTTCGTTGCAAATTACCGGTTCTGAAACGATAACGGCACCGTCATCAATGCATTTTTGTTCCCAGTTACGCATCCATTCGCCGTCGCCCCATCCGTATGAGCCGAAAAGAGCAATTTTTTTACCGTTAAGCTTCGCCTCACATGATTCAAACATCGGAGCGAACTCAGACTCTTCAAGTTCTTCGCTTCCCATTGACGGGCAGCCGAATGCAATAGCATCATAGTTATCCATCATGTCGGCGCTGAAATCAACAGCTGTTATCAGCGTGCCTTCCGCTCCTGCCTGTACAATTCCGTCCATGACCGAATCTGCCATAGCCTGTGTATTTCCTGTTGAACTCCAAAAAACAACCGCAATTTTATTCATTTTATAGATTCTCCTTTTTGTTATCGTTTTAATTTATATCGCTACGGTAAGCCTTTCAATGGTATTACCGTTTGCAAACTGTTTCATATACACATCTGTACATTTCTTGTAACGGGCAAACGTTTTTCTTGCGTTAGCCTCGTTTGAATAAACCTTCCAGCATCCTATATATTTATAGTTTTTGGCGTCATTCTCAATAAAACCGATTACATCTTCAGGCGGATATCCTAAAAATAAACCGATTTCATGAGGAAAACTTGCGCACGTTTTCAGCCTTTCCGAAAGCCTGACTATACATCTTCCCGGGCTTGTTCTGTCATATCCGTATTCGGAAAGAATTTTACAGGCGCTGTCCGATTCAAGATCCTTTTTTAACTTTGACGGTCTGTAAACGTACATAAGAGCTTTATTGTCCGCTTTTTTCAACGCGACTGCCTGAATTCCCTTACAGGCAAATCTACGGTTGAATGATATAACATCCTGCCTGAGCTTTTCCGGTGATACATATTCGCAAGAAAACATATTTGCTGTTTTGAGTCCCGCCAACGTTGGAGAACAATGTCTCACTATAAGCTCCTCCGACATATTACATACCTCCTTGATTTTTATTTTTTATGCTTATCGAGTATTGCACGCAACGCAGCCATAGAACTGCTGTGCGATCTTTCGATTGGTATATTACTTCCTTTAACTCTGTCCAGCGCACATTTCACCATTTTGTGCGAAGTCGTGTTTGTAAACAGAACCAATAAATCCGGCTTCCCAACCATGGCGGAAAGTCCGTCGTTCATTTTTGTAAATACCTTTGCTTTGCAGGAATAAGTCTTGCATAAATCTATATAATTACGGGTCATGCACTCATTTCCTCCCACAATTACAACGCTCACAGGCGACACCTCCTTATTTCTTGTGTAGTTAGCCTTAACTAACTGTTTGCTTCAATAAAAGTTCTTATCTGTAAAAGCAATGCAGGATAAGAACAGTAAGTATAAATTTTACATTTACGGCAAATAATATCCGCAGCAACAATTATGATTGCACCTGTTTCACAGCACACACCTACAAATACAAAAGAGGAGTATATTGCAATGCAGTACAATAATCTAAAAAGCTTACTTGAAAACAGTTCCGGAAGCAGAACGTTCTTTTTCTCTTTGTCAGACCCTATAAGAGAAAGGGTTCAGGAATCCGGCGAATATATACATTCAGCCTCGGAACTCCGCCTATACGCTGATCTTATCGAAAAATACAATCGTGCCGTAAAAATAAGCGAAATGCCGTTGGATACCGATTGGAACAAGTATTCTCAGTGACGGAAAAGACCCTTTTTTTCATACGGCTCTGTTGATATCGTTTGCAATTCGTATCCTGTTTTTGCTATTGCGTCACGAAGCGACTGTTCATCAAGTTCGGATTCGCTTATAATTACAGTTTCACCCTTGCTATGGGAGGATGAAACTTTTTTTATTTTAAATTCCGATCTTATTACGTCATTTATATGAGCTTCACACATTCCGCACATCATGCCGTCTATTTTCAATATAGTTTTTACCATACAAGCAACCGCGCCTTCGCATTACGAAGGAATTCCTTTCATAAAACTGCCGTTTTGCCGGTATATGTTAGTCATAACTAACTGTGAACTTATTATACCTTATTTCGTTCTGTTTGTCAAGCGTTTTAATCTAATTTGATATATTTTTTTACGCATCCGTTTTGCGTTTTTTGTCTCGGAGCAAATCGTTAAACGGTATAATTGTTAAATTATTATTAACAAAATATAGTGCGTATAGACGTTTGTTAACAATAAAATGTCTATATATTGATTTTATGCGAATTAAGCGCAAAAAACGGCAAATACAAATTCTGTGGGAATATAACGCAAATTGACATTAATCGACAAAACATTACATTTGATTTTATGCGGCTCTTGCAAAAGAAAATTTTTTATAGTATAATATACATATGAATCGGATATGTACTTATATTGCCTTGAAAGGAGTCGGCTGACGGATTTTGTCCGTTGCGTTTTTACGTGTTATGAAGCATAATAAAAAAGAGAAACGGAACTACGGATCAAAATTGAAAACAGCGATTGCACTTGCTTTGTCAACTGCTTTTCTGTTGCCGGGCAAGGCCTCAGCTGATTCGGATATTCTCAGAGTAGGCGATAAGGGCGAAAAAGTAGAAGAACTTCAACGCAGTTTGCGAGTTCTTGAACTTTATGAATATCCCGAGCTTGAGGGCTTTTTCGGAACAGACACAAGAAGCGCACTCATGAATTTTCAAAAGGCACACGGGCTTGAAGTTAACGGTGTTGCGGACGCCGAAACATTTGAGGCAATGGATAAAGCTCTCGATGAATTTTATCCGGAAATAAATTACATACGCAACATGAGACTCAAAACGGTCGGAGAAGACGTAAAAGCTTTACAGCAGGTGCTCAAAACCATGGGATATTACGGCACACGTCCTGACGGCATATTTAATGCCAACACAGCTTCCGCAGTGAGAACATTTCAGTTTGATTACGGAATGGCGGTTGACGGCGTGGTAAACGAAAGACTTGTAAAAAAAATAAACAGCGTAGCCGCAACATTAAGACCTCTCAGAGAACCTACTCGTGAACAGCTTGCGGATTCAATGCCTGAGGAAAAATCGGATTCCGAAAAAATCCCGGACAGGCTGTATCGTACCGATGCCGTGAAAATGCAGTGGAGCGCCGTAAACAAATTGTGGCAGATAGGCAAAGTTCTTAAGGTTACCGATGTTGAAACAGGCGTTTCGTTCAATCTCAAAAGAACAGGCGGTATAAATCACGCGGATGTTGAACCGTGCAACGAAGAAGATACCGATAGCCTCAGAGAAGTTTTTTCAGGTATATGGTCATGGCAAAGAAGACCTGTTATAGTGGAAATATCTTATATAACTTCAGCCGCGTCAATATGCGGAATGCCTCACGGCGAAAGCAGTATTTTCGGCAACGGAGTCAACGGTCATTTTTGTATGCACTTCTTTGAAAGTATGGACGATGACGGATACGATATGCCGGATAAGGCTCACCAGAAAGCAATAGATAAAGCGTCAGAATACAGCTTTACTAAAAATAATTGAATTTTTTCTTGGACACTTTTGTAATGGAGACTTTTGTAAAAGGCTCCATTATGTGTCCCAAACCCGAAAATTATATAAATAAGGCGCAAGTATTGCGGTTTATTTTGTATGCAGTTGCCAATCAGGCGCGCCGATGGTTGTCGCGTCAGATTGGCATTAAGTTTACGCTTCTATTTTAAATGTTCATAAGAACGGGATTTGCAACAGTCCTCCTTGGCTCCGAAAATTATGAGTTTTTTTGGACACTTTTGCAAATCAATTATGCTTGTGTGATTTTTTTGTGCGCACCAAAGCTATGGCAAGTATTACTATTATTATACAGAATACAGCTATGATTATGATATACGGTAGATTATGTGTACTGTTTTCATCTGACGGTGAGGCAGTGTTTTGCGGTTGTTCCGAGCTTGCCGGTGTTTGCTCCGGTTCGGAGGGAGGATCAAGCGGGGGCTTATCGGAAGGAATTGAAGGCTTATTACCTCCTTGTGAACTGCTTTGCGCGGTGGAAGAGCCTATGCTTGAGTTGCCGGAATACAACGAGTAATCATTTCCGGTTGTAAGTTCGGGTGAAGAATAGATTAAAAATCCCGCATCACACAATGCTGTACCGCTGTATATTACATTTCCTATGGAATCTTTTATTGTTATTTCGGTTCCTTTTGTTATGCCAAGAGATGTTTGTCCGCCGGGTCTCATATCGGGTTGCCCATTTGGCTTTTGAGGCGCGGCAAGATTCAAAGTACCGTTATTATCCGATTGATTGGAATTATTCTTTTCGGCATTGAGTTGACCGCCTGACCACGGCATTTCTTCGCGAGGTCCCATGCCTCCGCCCATAAAGCCTGAGCCGAACGTTATATATGCCTGTCCGTTTGATATGTTCATACCCATACCTGCGCTTCCGCCTGCGGCAATTACAGTACCGTCGCTTATTGTTATGCTGCCATCGGCATCAAACGGCTGATTGTCTGCGGAATTTGCCGACCATACAGATGTTGTACCGCCGGAAATTGTAATGCTTCCGTTTGAATCAATTCCGTCTCCGTTTGAAGTGAACATATCAAGTGTGCCGCCGTAAATGTTTATTTCAAAGTTATAATTGCTTATATCCGAATTGGCAGCGTTAAGGCAGTCGTTTTCGGAACGGATTTTTATATTGCCCGAATAAATATTGAATTGAGCAGCTTCGAGTCCTTCATAGCAATTTGTAATATTAACAGCAGGTCCTTGTGAATCGGCGGCACCTATATTGAGAACGTAGTCGGAATGTATTCCGTCATTGGAGGCGTCAACAGTAATATTGCCGCTTAAAACGGCAAGAATCGCTTCGGCATTTATTCCGTCGTTTACATTTGCGTTTATATTCAAAGTGATATCTTTAATAATCATTTGAGCTTCACCTTCAGAGTCTGTGGAGGCTCCCGATTTGATGCCGTTTTTGCCGTATGCGTTTATATCAATAGTACCGCCGCCGCATATGGTTATTTTTGAGCCGTCTTTACATTTTATAACCGCGTTTTCGGCATTTTCGTTTTCGGGATGTTTGTCGTCGTTGTTAAGCGCAGAATCGTTAAGAGTATTTACCGTGCCCGATGCTGCAATAATTGTAACTTCGCTTGATTTGCCGCACGTAATCGGCGCGGTATCAGTAGCTGTAAGTGTCAATCCGTTAAGTACAACCGTAACACCCGTAACATTCTTTTTTACTTTAATAGATCCGTTTGTACATTCTCCGGAAAAAATATATACGCCCGAACCGCTTATTGTCAGTGCGGTTCCGTCAATTTTATATTCGCTGTATTTGCCTTCCCGAACTGTGATCCCGGAATCGGAAAATACAAATACGGTTGCGTCCGAACTGTCGTATTCCGCCGCCATTGCCGCGGGCATAAATGTAAATACCATTGCCAATGACAGAAGAGTCGTGAAGATTTTTAATAACAGCTTTGATTTTTTCATTGTTAACACCTTAACCTTTCTTAATTTTACGGGAACAAGTGTTCCTGTATTTTTACAAATATATTTTACTGTATTAACTTAAAGACAACCTAAAGGAAAAACATTATTTTTTATGCTCTGTTGACGGATGTCAATGATTTTATATATTGCAGACTGCCGGAATTATATAAAATTTGTATTGTTCCTTTAGGTTGCCTTTAAGTAAGCGAGGTATAATAAAAGCACATTATAAATCTCGTTTGTTGATTTTTAAGGAAGAATTATGTTATAATAAATACATCTTTGTTTTTGCCGTAAGGCAAAAACGTAACGGTTAAATGCGAAGCATTTAATTGTGGTATAATAAATACAAGCGACGTAGTCGCTTTCTGTATTTGCTTTGCAAATACAGAGAAATTCACGCTGTAATGCGTGAATTTGAAGTGTTTATTTCAACACAAATTGCACAAAAGCGAAACTTTTGAGGAAAGCAATTTGTGTTATAATAAAATTCCTTTATTAATTTTCAAGGAAGATTTTATTGAAACACGGCTTTGCACATTATTGTGTCAGAATAAATTTATTAATGTTCGAAAAAGGAGGGTATATATGACGAACACGGTTCAGTACAGCTTCAAACGCTATGAAAAAAAGTATTTTCTGACGCCATTACAGAAAATGCTTCTGCTTGACGGAATGCGTTCTTACATAAAGGAAGACGATTACGGCAAATACACGGTGTGCAACATATATTATGATACGCCTGACTGGCGGCTTATACGTGCGTCTGTTGAAAAACCGGTATATAAAGAAAAACTTCGGGTTCGCAGTTACGGCGTTCCGGAGTGTCAGGGTAAAGTTTTTGCGGAGCTTAAGAAAAAATACAAGGATGTTGTATACAAGCGGCGAATTACTTGCAGGGCAGACGAGGCAAATGATATTCTTACGGAGAAAAAATCTTTGGCTTGTTTTGGTCAGATAGGAAATGAAATAGAATGGTTCAGAAATTTTTACTGTCCCGAGCCTAAAATGTTTATAGGGTATGACCGTGTCGCATTCAGCGGCACAGAGGATTCCGAGCTCAGGATAACGTTTGATACGAATATGCGTTGGCGTACATATGATACGGATTTACTGCTCGGGGACGCGGGCGAACCTATATTACCTGAACAGGACAAGATCCTTATGGAAATAAAAATTCCCGGCGCATGTCCTCTTTGGCTGAGCCGTCTGCTTTCGGAAACGGGTGTTTTTCCGTGTTCATTTTCAAAATACGGTTTTTGCTATACAGAATATATATTGAAATCACAACAAAAACAAACAAAAAAGGAGGCGCATATCTGTGCTTGATTCAATAATTGATTCTCAAATTACTTTGTATTCATTTCTTATTTGCACCGCTGTATCTGTTGTTCTCGGTGTATGTATTGCTTTTGTCAATATGTTCAAATCGCGGCACAGCAAAAGCTTTTCTGTTGCTCTTGCGGTTCTGCCTGCCGTTGTGCAGACTGTAATAATGCTTGTGAACGGCAATATAGGAGCGGGCGTTGCCGTGGCAGGTGCATTCAGTCTTGTAAGATTCCGTTCTGCTCCCGGTTCCGCAAAGGAAATAGGCGCAATATTTATCGCTATGGCAATAGGGCTTGCCACGGGAATGGGGTATATACTGTTGGCAACAATACTTTTTGCGGTGACTTCCGCGGTAATTATTTTACTTACAGCTTTGGATTTCGGAGGCGGCTGCAATAGGAATCGTATTCTGAAGATAACAATTCCCGAAAATCTTGATTATGACGGGCTTTTTGACGATGTGTTCAAAATTTATCTGAAATCCTTTTCGCTTGACAAGGTAAAAACGTCTGCAATGGGCACGCTTTATGAATTGCAGTACAGTGTTACGTTGAAGAATGATTGCGTTCCGAAACAGTTCATAGATGAGCTCAGATGCCGTAACGGAAATCTGAATATTGTTTGCGCAAAAGAAACGGATAATGATAATCTTTAACAGATTGTTGCAGGTTCGGTGTTTGTTGATTTTTGAGTTGATTTATTATATAATAAAAACGGGTGATTTATATGCGTTTACTTATTGCAGAGGATGAGCTTGATCTGGCAGAAGCCTTGACAGTGTTTTTTGAAAAGAATCAATTTGCCGTAGATGCCGTAAACGACGGGCGTTCTGCTTATGAATATGCCTCTTCCGGGGAACATGATGCAATTATATTGGATGTAATGATGCCTGAGATGAACGGTGTGGAAGTGCTGCAAAAGCTAAGGCAGGAAGGAATAAAGACTCCGGTAATGATGCTTACCGCAAAAGCACAGAAGGAAGACAGGATAAACGGTTTTAATTCCGGTGCGGACGATTATCTTCCGAAGCCTTTTGAACCTGATGAGCTTATATGCCGTGTACGTGCAATGCTGAGACGCGGAAATGAATATAAACCGACGGTGCTTTCGTTTGGGGACGTTACTTTGAATTCCGATACGGGAATGCTTGAATCGGGAGGCAATACGGTACGTCTAAGCGGACGTGAATTTCAGGTTATGGAAATGTTTATGCGGTCGCCGGAAATAGTTTTTTCCGCGGAACGCATAATGAAAAAAGTATGGGGTTGGAACAGCGACGCCGAAATAAATGTTGTGTGGGTTCATATATCTAATTTACGGAAAAAATTCAAATCAATAGGCGCGAGCGTTTCAATATATGCCAACAGAGGACTTGGGTATATGCTGCAATATAAGCAGTAGATACTATAATGCGGGATTTACGCGTTATGTTACTGTATATTTGAGGAAAGGGAACTTTCGTTGTTTGTGCGAAAACGGTTGTAAAAATGATAAAACGCCTTAGAAAACGGTTTATACGTATAGCTATGGCGGCAGTCACATCCGTAATGGTGTTGCTGTGCCTTATAGTAAATGTTGCAAATTATATTTCGGTAGACGGCGAGCTTACTCAGATGCTTAATATAATCTGCGAAAATGAAGGAAGGATTCCGCCTCTCAAACCGAACGAAAAGCCATGGGAACGGCGTAACGGACAGTTTACACCGGAAACCCCTTATTCTACGCGATATTTTGTGTTGAGATACACCGATTCGGGAACTCTTACCAAAGCATATCTGGACAACATTGCGGCGGTAGATGAACAGAACGTAAATGAATATCTGCAGGTTGCACTTAAGCATGGAGAAGGCTACGGATATTTTTCGGGGTACAAATATTATGTAGTGCATAACGGTGAAGATCGCTTTATGGCAATATTTCTTGACAGTTACAGCGAAATACGAAACGTTGTCGTAACTGCAGTTTTTTCTCTTATTGCAATAGCGGTGTGCATAGTTCTGGTGTATGTGATTGCAGTGCTTTGTTCGCATAGGGCGATTGATCCGGTAGTAAAAGCTTCTCAAAAGCAGAAGCAGTTTATTACCGATGCAAGTCATGAGCTCAAAACTCCCATTACGGTAATAGCCACGAGTCTGAAAGTACTTGAAATGGAAAACGGCAAGCAGAAGTGGATAGATAAAGCAAAGGCACAGACAGAAAAGCTTACGGAGCTTGTCAATTCTATGGTAACGCTTTCCAAAATGGATGAAGATGAGCATTTGCTCAGAACCGAAAATTTTTCGGCGAGCGATGCAATGAAAGAGATTGCGGAATCGTTTTATGATTTTGCGTTGTCAAAGGAACATGAATTACATATAGACATTGAGGAAAATACCGAGTATTGCGGCGATGAATATGCCGTAAGACAGCTTGCCTCAATATTGCTTGACAATGCGGTAAAGTATGCACTTCCCGACAGTCCCGTATATTTTTCCGTGAAGAAACACAAAAAAGGCATTATGATACGCACGTCTAATATGTGCGACAATGTATCTGCCGAGGACACAGATAAGCTTTTTGACCGTTTTTACCGTGCGGATAAATCGAGAAATTCATCTGCCGGCGGATTCGGAATAGGGCTTTCTGTTGCATACGGTATAGTGCAGGAACACAAAGGCTCGATACGTGCAGAATTGAAAGAGCACAATATTATTGAATTTATTGCGGAACTGAAGTAAAAAAGGAAATATAAAAAGGGGGCATTTGCCCCCTCAATTTTTGTTCATACTATTTGGTTATTTGTTCTCGGATTCAGCGTCAGCTTTTTTCTTTGATTTTCTGTTTACTATGATATTAACAATAATACCGAGTATAAGTGCCGTTGCAATGTTTGTAAGGGAAACCTTTCCGAAATTAAGCGTAAGTCCGCCGATTCCGCAAACCAGTATTGTACTTACAACAAAAAGGTTTTTGTTGTCATCAAGATCAACATCCTTGAGCATTCTGAGTCCGCTTACAGCAATAAAGCCGTAAAGTGCCACGCATATACCGCCCATAACGCACGTCGGTATTGTTTGTATAACGGCAACAATCGGAGTGATAAATGAAAGCAATATAGCCATAGCTGCCGTGATTATTATTGTTGATACGGAAGCGTTACCAGTTATTGCTACACAGCCTACGCTTTCGCCGTACGTTGTGTTTGCACATCCTCCGAAAAACGCACCTGCCATTGAACCTACACCGTCTCCGAGAAGAGTTCTTTTAAGTCCGGGTTCACCGTCAAGCAGATCTCTGTTTATTACAGAGCTTAAGTTTTTGTGGTCGGCAATGTGTTCTGCGAACACAACAAATGCAACCGGAACAAACAGCAATGCAAGAGAACCTAAGTCAGCCATTGAAAAAGCAAAGCCTTCACTGCCCATTTCTTTTATTGCTTCAACAAACGCAAAATCGGGAAGTCTTATAAAACTTTTAAGTTCTACGGGGCTGAAATTATTCACAATTGCGCTGTAATCAACAATTTTAAGATAATCACAGTTAAATACATCTCCCAGTATTGTAAAGATGGAAGCAATTACATATCCACCCGCAATTCCTATTATGAACGGTATCAGACGCATTGTTTTTCCGCCTTTTACAGAGGCAATAATTGTAATAATAAGAGTGCATATACCACACAGAATCGCGATAAGATTATATTCCATACCCGATGCTGTTGCTGTTGTAAGGTTTGATATTGCGCCTCCCGCAAGACCGAGACCTATAAGTGCAACGGTGGGTCCTATTATGGCGGGCGGCATGAGCTTGTTGATCCACTTTGTACCGGCAAAGCGAATTATTATTGCAATAACAACATATACAAGTCCTGCAAGGAACGCTCCTACAATTATGCCGAAGTAGCCGAACACAACCGCGCTGTACATTGACTGGAGGAATGCAAACGAGCTACCGAGAAATACCGGGCTTTTACCTCTTGTAAAAAGCAAATACACAAATGTTCCCACGCCTGCTCCGAAAAGCGCCGCGGCAATGTCCATGTTAAGATTGATGCCGTCTACACCGTTCTGGTTTACAAGTATCGGAACCAATATGGTTGCTGTGATAATGGCCAGTATTTGCTGGAATGCAAACACAATGTTGCGGCTGAGCTTAGGCTTGTCGTTGATGTCATAAACAAGTTTCATCTGATAACCTCTTTCTTTGATGTCAAATTTTAATTCGAGAAGTAAAAAGCCCCATGAAATATATATGCGGGCAAAAAAAAATCCTGCAATTCTGCAAGACGCAATAAAAACATCCGAGTAAACCCATTTTATTCAATCTTACAGGTTTTGATCATTCCGCAATCGCTATACGATATCAAGACAACTTTACTATCCGATCTTGTGAAGTATACCATATTATCACCTGTTTGTCAATATTTTTTCGCATTTTTTTAGGAAATTTGTCAAAAAAGAAAGAATTCGGTCCGGAAAGAGATTTTCGGGACCGAAAAATCAACAATATATCACTGTTCAGCCGAATTTTCATACTCTGTATGCTGAATGGCAATGTGTTTCTGTTTTGCGTATTTTTTGGGAGAAATGCCGAAGTATTTACTGAATGTTTTTGAAAAATAGAGAGGATCATTGTAGCCGCTTGCATTTGCTATTTCTTTTACGTTATTCAGGCCTTGTGCAATAAGGGTCTCTGAGTGCTTCATTCGGAGTTGTTTGACGTAAACGGAAAACGGACATTTTACAAGCCTGATAAAAGCCGCCGAAACATATTTGGGAGAATAATTGAACCGCTTGCTAACTTCGCTCAGGTTCAGCGACTGCTCCGTATAATGCGAATCAACATATTCCTTGAGCTTTATGATTGAATCGGAAAAATTGTGCGCCGGATCTTCTTCATCGGTCACGCAAAGATAAGACAGCGTATGTAAAAGCAGGCTTTCACACACGATATCTATATTATTTTCCGATGTTCTGGCAAGATCCGTCTGCCAGCGTTCGCCGAGAAATCCGCAGTCGGAATAAACGGGATTTGTCGGAGTAACGCCGGTTCTGTTCAGAAGAGCTTGTGCGCGCAACCCGACAAAACTGATATATATATACTGCAGATTACCCGTATTTTCGATATAATACGGTTTTGCGGCAAATGTAAAGAAAAGCTGATCTTTATGCAAAGGAAAACAGTCATATGACGTATGAAGAACTCCGCTTCCGTTTACAACCAAAGCAACCGTGTTTGCGGCGGGAATAATGAATTTTTGCTTAAATTTCGCCTCTGCTTCAAACACAAAACACAGAATGTTTATGTCTTCGGAAACGTTTTTTGTTTGTATAAATTTACAGATGTTTTCCGGCATAATACTCCCCCGAATAAAAGCTTTCTTGAAGATTAATAAAGGAATTTTATTATAACGAAAATTGCTTACTCCAAACGCTAAAGCGTTTGCGCAATTTTCGTTGAAATAAACACTTTAAATCCACGCCTTACGGCGTGAATTTCTCTGTATTTACTTTGCAAATACAGATGAC
>CAJLXE010000033.1 GCA_905210525.1 uncultured Clostridia bacterium
GGAGATAGCAAAGGACAACGGCGCACTGGTTGTGGCGATAGTTACAAAGCCTTTTACTATGGAAGGCAAAAAGAGACAGCAGTATGCGGCTGAAGGCATCAATAATCTCAAGGATGTTGTAGACGCACTTATAGTTGTTCCGAACGACAAGCTTGCGGCATTGGTAGATAAAAACACCTCCCTCCTTAATGCGTTTGAAATGGCGGATGATATTCTTCGTCAGGCTTGCAAAGGTATATCCGAAATAATAAGCGGTTACGGCGTAATCAACGTAGACTTCGCGGATGCACGTTCCGTTTTCAGCGAAAAGGGATTCGCTCACATGGGTATAGGTATTGCATCAGGCGAAAACGCTGCGCTTGAAGCTGCTAAACGCGCTGTTGAAAGTCCGTTGCTTGAAACAAAGATTTCGGGCGCTACTGAGCTTCTCGTAAATATAACGTCTAACGAAAACTTTACTCTCTGCGACTGCATGGAGGCTACAAACTATATCGTTGGCGCGGCAGGCGACGACGCAAATATGTACTTCGGTCAGGTAATCGATCCTACTATGGAGGACAGCGTAAAAATTACGGTTATCGCAACAGGCTTTGATGATGACAGACCTACAAAGGTTGATTTTTCCAATACTGCAATGCGCCAAAATCCTATGGCAAGACCTGCAGCT
Source organism: uncultured Clostridia bacterium (assembly GCA_905210525.1). Lineage (GTDB taxonomy): Bacteria > Bacillota > Clostridia > HGM11327 > HGM11327 > SIG351. The sequence continues at coordinate 668 of CAJLXE010000033.1, forward strand.
CCCAAGACACAGGTTCGCGGAGCATGGGAAACGGTTGATGTTCAGAATGTAGTGAAGAAATCATCCGACGCCAATGATTCGGGCAGCAAAACTCTTCCGAGCTTTATGAGAAAGCAATAATAAACGTTGCACGTTAAAAAATAACACTATGGCGGAGCTTTTGTATTCCGTCATAGTGTTATTCTATATTGACCGACAGAGTTTATTCTCTTACTGCCGAAACCTGTTTCCAATCGCGGAACAAAAGTCCTATACACCATGCGCCGGCAAGACCGATTATAGTATATATTATTCTGCTTATGATCGCTCCCTGACCGCCGAATATTGCGGCTACAACGTCAAATTGGAATATACCGACCAAGAGCCAGTTGAGGGCGCCTATTATGACCAACGTCAAGCATGTTTTATCCATTGTAATATCTCCTTTTTATTATATTTACGGCAAATAATATCTGCCATATTGTTATTATTATTGTCTGAACCGCATAAAATATGAGAAGGACATATCACAATTTATAAAACGGCAATTATTGCCTGCTTCCGGATAGCACAGCGGTGCATTGTAATCCGGAAATATGTCCGACTGCTTATTGAAAGGAAAAATATGAAAAAAAACGAATTAATACGGCTTGCCGATAATGTCAATCTTTATATCATACCGTGCAGTATATTCAAAACAGCAAGCATAAACATATTTATACCGTGCGAGCTTAATGAAAATTATACGTATCACGCGCTTTTTCCTCAGGTACTTAAACGAGGCACTGTTTCTTACCCCGATCAGCGCAGCATAGAAATACTTATGCAGGAGCTTTACGGGGCAAATTTCGGTGCAAGCATCAGAAAGTACGGTAATAAGCAGATCATTTCGTTTTCAATGGATATTGCTGATAAACAGTATATCAGTTCAAACGAAAATCTTTTTTCTTATGCAGCCGATTTCCTTTATGGGATTATGTTTGATCCCGTAACTGAAAACGGTTTGTTCAGACAAGAATATGTTTTGCAGGAAGCGTTCAATTTAAAACAGCAAATAATGTCAATTATAAATGACAAATACGAATATTCTTTCAGACGTCTGTACGAAGAAATGGATTCCGGAAAACCTTATGTAAAATGCGAATACGGCGACATAAACGAGCTTGACAGAGTTGATCCGCAAAAACTGTTTGACGTATATAAAGACGTGATAACCGGCAACATGATTGATATATTTGTTGCGGGTGATGTTGATTCGGATGAGATTTGCTCGGTGTTTACCGAAAAATTTAATTTTTCAGACAGAAAAGCTCCGGAACCGTACAAGACTGAAGTCATTATACCCGATAAAGTGCGCTACGCCGAAGAGGCGCTTGACATAAAGCAGGGCAAGCTCAACATAGGTTACAGAACAAACATAACCGCTTCCGACCCAGATTACTTTAAATTGCTCATGTTCAATGCCGTGTTCGGCGGAACGGTAAATTCAAAGCTGTTTATGAACGTTCGCGAAAAAGCAAGCCTGTGTTACAGCATAAGCTCTTCAATAGATAAATTCAACGGCATTATGACCGTATGCACGGGCATAGAACCGTCAAAACGCGAGAAAGCGTACGAGATAATAAAGAAGCAGTTTGACGAAATTCTGAGCGGCAATGTGACTGATTTTGAGTACGATTCGGCTGTAAAGGATTTTGCCACACGTACAAGAATGGTTAACGATTCGGCATATTCGCTGATTAATTTTTATTACGGCAACCGTATGGCGGGACTTGATATTACACCCGAAGAATACGCAAAACGTATTGCCGAGGTGAAAAAAGAGGACATTCCCGAAATTGCTTCAAGGATATATAAGGATACCGTATATTTTCTTACAAGTAAAGGAGAAGCCGATGTTTGATATAAAAAGATACGACCTTATAAAAGAAGAAATTTACGAAACGGTTCTTTCAAACGGACTCAGGCTTACGGTAATACCGAAAAAGGGCTTTGCAAAGCAGTTTGCCATGTATGCGGCTGATTACGGTTCAAACAATATAAAATTTTATCCGGTAGGCACTGATAAGCCTGTCGAGGTTCCGCTCGGAATAGCTCATTTTCTTGAGCATAAAATGTTTGACAACGAAGGCGGAATAAACGTGTTTGAAGAGTTCGCGAAATACGGCGCTCAGCCTAATGCGTTCACGAGCTACGACATGACGGCTTATTATTTCACATCAACGGACGATTTTTATAAGAATCTCGGTATTCTGATGAATTATGTAAACAGTCCGTATTTCACGGAAGAAAGCGTTGAAAAGGAAAAGGGAATAATAGCTCAGGAAATAACCATGTACGACGATGAACCGGATTGGGCGCTTATAAAAGGCTTCCTTAATTCCGTGTATTTCAATCATCCGGTAAAAAACGACATTGCCGGAGACGTCGGGAGCATATCGGGAATAACCCACGATATGCTGTATCTTTGCTATAACAGCTTTTATAATCCGGAAAACATGGCGCTTGTCATGTCGGGTGATATTTCACCGAATGAAGCGCTCAAATATGCGAAAAAATTCGTTGCGGAGGATAAAAGAAAGATTCCTCACGGCAAAGTGAAAAAATGCACTTTCCATGAGCCTGAGGGAGTGGTGAAGAATTTCTGCGAGCAGAGAATGGATATATCGAGACCGAAAATACTGTACGGATTCAAGGACATTCATACGGGACTTTGCGGCAGAGAGCTTTTGAAAAGGAAGATTGCGCTTCAGACGGCGCTTGAAATATTTGCGGGCAGAAGCAGTGAGCTTTATTGCGGACTGTATGAGAAAAGAATAACGGACGATTCGTTTTATTGCGGATACGACGCGAAAAACGAATATGCATACGGATATTTCGCGGCGGAAACGGACAGATACGACGAGCTTGTGAACGAAATAAAAAGCGCGGTCATATCGGCAAAGAAAAACGGTCTCGATAAGAATGCGTTCGGCAGAGTAAAGAAAAGCTTCATAGGCTCTCTGCTGAGAATATTCAATCGCCCTGAAAGTCTTGTGACTGCAAGCACAAGGCATATTTTTGCCGGAATAAATATATTCGACTATTATGATGTGCTTGACAAGCTTTCCTTTGAAGAGGTTCAGAGCGCATTCAATTCGGTGCTTGACGATAAATATTGTGCGGTATCGATTATAAAACCCGTAAAATAACAACGGAGGAAACAACATGACAACAGCATTATCAATAAACCGCGTGGCTTTCAGCGTTTTCGGCAAGGACATATATTGGTATTCGATTATACTTGCGGCGGCGGTTATTACCGTATTTATTCTGTGTTGCCGAAGAGGCGCGAAAAAAGGATATAAGGAAGATACGTTCATAGACCTGTGCTTTATTATTCTCATTCCGGGAATCATAGGCGCAAGAATACTGTTTGTTCTTTCAAACTGGAACAGCTATGCAAATGATTTATGGTCTGTGTTTTATATATGGGAGGGCGGACTTGCCATACTTGGCGGCTTTATAACCGCGATTCCGTGCTATATAATATATTGCGTGAAAAAGAACATAAATTTCTGGGAGCTTCTTGACATAATAGCGCCGTGCTTTGCGCTTGCTCAGGCAATAGGCAGATGGGGCAATTTTGTAAATCAGGAGCTGTACGGACCTGTGGTGACGAATCCGTCGCTTCAGTTTTTCCCGTTTGCCGTGTTTATAGACGCAACAAATCATTGGCATATGGCAACGTTTTTTTATGAATCCGTATGGAGCCTTATGACGTTTATTGTTCTGTCGCTGCTCGGACGCAAAAAACATGAAAAGGGCGACATTTTTCTGCTTTACGTAGTATTTTATTCGGTAATACGCATAATACTTGACGGAATAAAGCTTCAGGGAACCCTTGCCAACCAGCTTATATGCGTAGGCTTGATAATTATTGCGGCAGCGATTTATATAATCAAACGCAGAATGATTACCGACAATGACTTTGCACGGAAAATTCACGGCAAAGTAAATGAAAAACTGCTTTGGGATTACGTACCGGCACAGCAGGAACAAACGGATAATTCAAATGAAAAAAATGATTAAAATATATAAGGAACCGATTATTTTATGAGAAACTTAACTATGATGACGGATCTGTATCAGCTTACGATGATGTACGGCTATTACAGAGAGAACAAAATGAATCAGACGGTGGTTTTCGATATGTTTTTCAGAAAACCGGACGGAATGGAAAGCTCCTATGCAATAGCTGCGGGACTTGAACAGGTTGTTGAATATATCGAAAATCTTCATTTCTCGGATGAGGATATAGATTTTCTGCGCAGTCTTGACTTGTTTGACGAAGGCTTTTTTGCTCTTCTTAAAGATTTTAAGTTTACGGGCGATATTTATGCAGTACCCGAGGGAACACCTGTTTTTCCGAAGGAACCCATTGTACGCGTGAAAGCACCTATATTCCAGGCACAGCTTATAGAAACTGCATTGCTGAATATAATCAACCATCAGACTCTTATTGCCACAAAGGCAAGCAGAGTTGTCCGCGCCGCAAACGGTGACGGCGTAATGGAATTCGGTCTCAGACGTGCACAGGGTCCCGACGCAGGTATTTACGGCGCAAGAGCGGCTATAATAGGCGGATGCAATTCCACTTCAAACGTTCTTACGGCACAGATGTTCGGAACTGCCGCAAGCGGAACTCATGCTCACAGCTGGGTAATGAGCTTTGATTCCGAGCTTGAAGCGTTCAGGGCATATGCAAAATGCTTCCCGGATAATTGTCTGCTTCTTGTTGATACGTATAATACTCTCAAATCGGGTGTACCCAACGCTATAAAAGTGTTCAACGAGCTTCGCAGTATCGGAAAAGAGCCCGTAGGTATACGTCTTGATTCGGGTGACCTTGCGTATCTGAGCAAAACAGCGAGAAAAATGCTTGACGCCGCAGGCTTCCCCAATACGAAAATAGTTGCTTCAAACGATCTTGATGAAGATACAATATGGCATCTCAAAGCACAGGGCGCGAAAATAGATCTTTGGGGCGTTGGAACCGCGCTTATTACAAGTAAGGGCTGTCCGGCACTCGGAGGCGTATATAAGCTTTCGGCGGAGGAAGTGGACGGAAAACTTGTACCTAAAATAAAAGTTTCGGAAAATCCCGATAAAATGACTAATCCGGGATATAAGAAGGTTGTACGTCTCTATGAAAAAGCAACGGATAAAGCGATAGCCGACCTCATAATGCTTGACGAGGAAACAATCGACGAAACGAAGCCTCTTGAAATATTCCATCCGATTGAAACATGGAAGAGAATGACTCTTACCGATTTTTATGCGGTGGAACTTCTCAAGCCTGTTTTTGTAAACGGCAAAAAGGTTTATAAAGAAATACCTCTCAAGGAAATAAGCGAATATTCCAAAAAGGAATTGTCAAAATTCTGGGATGAATATACAAGAATCATAAAGCCGAGCGAATATAAGGTTGACCTTTCGCAGAAACTTTATGATATGAAAGCCGAACTGCTTAAAAACTATGCTTCGAACAAAAGCAGATAAATTACCGAAAGGTGCTTGATATTTATGAATGAAACAAAAGAAAACACAATACAGGAAAACGATACGCCGTCCAATTTCATACGCGATATGATAAAAAATGACCTTGAAACAGGCAAATTCGGAGGCAAGGTTATAACAAGATTTCCGCCGGAGCCGAACGGTTATCTTCACATAGGGCACGCAAAGGCTATATGCATAGACTTCGGAATGGCGGCGGAGTTCGGCGGAGTATGCCACCTCCGTTTCGACGATACAAACCCGTCAAAAGAAGATGAAGAGTATGTTCAGTCTATACAGAACGATATAAAATGGCTCGGTTTTGACTGGGGCGATAAAATATATTATGCGTCGGACTATTTTGACAAGATGTACGAATATGCCGAACAGCTTATAAAGGCCGGAAAAGCATATGTGTGCGAGCTTTCCGCAGACGAGTGCCGTCAGACGAGAGGTACTCTTACGGAACCCGGCAAAAACAGTCCGTACAGAGACAGAACCGTTGAGGAAAATCTTGATCTTTTCAGAAGAATGAAGAACGGCGAATTTGAGGACGGTTCAATGGTTCTCAGGGCGAAAATAGATATGGCAAGCCCTAACATGAATATGCGCGATCCGGTTATGTACAGAATACAGCACAAGACTCATCATCAGACGGGTGACAAATGGTGCATATATCCTATGTACGACTGGGCGCACGGACTTGAGGATTCGATAGAGGGTGTTACAAATTCTCTTTGTACGCTTGAATTTGAAGATCACAGACCGCTGTACGACTGGTTTCTTGATCAGTTGGGCGTATTTCATCCTCAGCAAACAGAATTTGCACGTCTCAACATAAACAATATAGTGCTGAGCAAGCGTAAATTGATACAGCTTGTAAAAGAAAACTATGTAAACGGCTGGGATGATCCGCGTATGCCTACTTTGTGCGGTCTCAGACGCCGCGGATATACGCCGTTGTCGATCCGTAATTTCGTTGCGACGGTCGGCGTAAGCAAGGTAAACAGTACGGTTGATTATGCGTTATTGGAGCACTGCCTGAGGGAAGACCTCAATAAAACCGCGCTGAGAGTTATGACGGTAATAGACCCCATAAAGCTGGTTGTGGACAATTATCCGGAAAATACCGTTGAATATTTTAATGCGGAGAACAATCCCGAGGATCCTTCCGCGGGCACAAGAACGGTGCCGTTCAGCCGCGAGCTTTATATTGAGCGTGAAGACTTTATGGAGAATCCACCGAAAGGCTATTTCAGACTTACTCCCGGCAAGGAAGTTCGTCTTAAGCACGCTTATTATGTAAAATGCACAGGCTGTGACAAGGACGAAAACGGAAATGTTATATGTGTTCACTGCACTTACGATCCGGAAAGCAAGGGCGGATGGTCAAACGACGGCAGAAAGGTCAAAGGCACATTGCATTGGGTTTCCGCACAACACGCGGTTGACGCCGAAGTTCGTCTTTACGACAGACTGTTTACGGTTGCAAACCCCGATGACGCCGAAGAAGGAAAAACATTTCTTGATTATCTTAATCCGGAATCGCTTAAAATTTGTACCGGAGCAAAAACTGAACCGTCATGTGCGGATCTTGCACCCTATACGAACCTGCAGTTCTTGAGATTGGGATACTTTAACGTCGATCCGGATTCAAAACCGGGTAAGCCTGTGTTCAATAAGAGCGTTGGCCTTAAAGATTCGTTCAAGATTAACGCAAAATAATTGCATACTGCATCGGATTAAACATAAAACGTCCCGGGACACTGTTATCCCGGGACTTATTTTTTTCTGTGAACTTTTATAATTTGAGAATACCTTTTTTCGTGGGATCTCCGGCAAACAGCGTTCCTGTGTTTTTTCCGTCGAGAATGTCGTAAAGCGAATACGGATTATTGCCGTTTGTTATAATGACGTCTGTTCCCTGAGAGACAGCAAGCTCTGCCGCTTGCAGCTTTGTTTTCATCCCGCCTGTTCCTCTGCGCGATCCTGCGCCTCCCGCAAGAGAATATACGCTTTCATCTATTTTGTCTATGCGGTTTATAAGCTTTGCGTTGGGGTGAAGTCTCGGATCACTGTCGTAAAGTCCGTCTATATCCGAGAATATTATAAGCTTTGACGCACGGCATAAAACCGCTACTACGGCAGACAGACGGTCGTTGTCGCCGAACAGTCTTTCTTTGGATTCAATTTCGGTATAGCTTACGGAATCGTTTTCGTTTACTATGGGAATTACTCCCATTTCAAGAAGCGCACTGAATGTGTTGATAAGGTTTTCTTTTTTTTCTTCAATGTCGATATCTTCCGCATTAAGCAGTATTTGTGCGATTGTTTTGTCGTAATCTCCAAAAAATTTGTCGTAAAGAAACATCATTTTGCACTGACCTACCGCGGCGGCCGCTTGCTTGAGCCTGAGACTGCCGGGTTGGGGATTCATATTAAGTTTGTTTTTCCCCGTTGCGATTGCTCCCGACGATACGAGAATTACCTCGTATCCCATGTTTACGGCGTCCGATAAAACGCAGGCAATGCGGTCGAAAGCGCGCAGATTGCTTTTGCCGGTTTCGTTTGTGAGAGTGGAAGTCCCGACTTTTACAACTATTCTGTTCTGATATAAATTCATATTAAATTATACCTCCACAATTCTGTAAGGGCGTGCGCAACGCGGAAGAATATGTTCCGTTACGTATTCGGTTTTGATTTTGAGATAGTTTGTGGTGGTGCCGTCGCTGCAACCGTAATATTCTTCTTTTATTATATCCTTGTCTAAAACGGCGGTAACATTTTCCGCGCTCTTAAGAAGCATACTGAAAATTGTTGCGGCTCCCGGCTTGGTATCAAGCATCTGCAGCATAAGCTCCTGCGGCGCAAACGATACTCTTGAAATTTCCATTGCCGCACTGAAATCCTTTGAACTGAAGTGCTTGTTTCCCGAAGTTACGAAAAGATAGAAATCTGTTTGCTTACGGTTGCAAAGAAAAAGCGTTTTTACCATTTTCATGTTCAGCTTTTTGTTTATTGCAATGCAGTCCTCCATTGAAATTGCTTCATCCGTTTCAACACGTTCAAAAGGTATATTCGCGGTATCGAGAAAATCGTATGTAGCTTTCTGAAGCTGTGTGAGCATTGTTTTTGGCGGAACTGTCTGTATTTCGCTTATGTAAAACATTTTTTGTTCTCCTTATTGACATTTTTCGAAAGATAGTATATTATTTAATATAACATTTGAAAAACGAATTTTTTTAATGATTAACATGACAAAATCAGATATAAGGTAACGGTGCTGTGGACGCAAATATTCTTAAATATATGGCTTTTATAAAAACGGTTGAGTACGGAAGCTTTACCAAAGCGGCAGAGGTTCTGCATTACACTCAGTCGGGAATAAGCAGAATGATAAACGATCTTGAGTGCGAGTGGAAAATAACGCTTCTTGAACGGAGCCGTGCGGGAGTAAGGCTTACGTCGGACGGACTGAGGATTCTGCCTTTTGCAAAATCGGTGTGTGAGGATTATGAAAAACTGCAAATGCAGGTAGACGACCTGAACGATATGAAATCGGGACTCATAAGGATAGGTACGTTTTCGAGTGTGGCTACGCATTGGCTGCCTAACATCATAAAGTGTTTCAAAGCGGATTATCCTAACATTGATTATGAGCTTCTGCTTGGGGATTACGCCGAAATAGAACGGTGGATAAACGAAGGAAGAGTGGACTGCGGTTTTCTGAGATTGCCTGTAAGCACAAATATCGAGACGATTACTTTGGAGAGGGATAACTTTGTTGCGATTTTTCCCGAGGGACATCCTCTTTCGGTGGAAAAAGAGGTTTCGGTTGCGGCGCTTTGCAGCGAACCGTTTATATTGCTTGAACGGGGCGTTAAGGCGGGAGTATCGGAAATATTTGAGAGGTGCGCGCTTGTGCCCGACGTAAAATACACGACATGGGACGATTATGCCATAATGTCGATGGTGGAGAGTGGCCTGGGAATAAGTATTCTTCCGGAGCTGATACTCAGGAGGATTCCTTATAAAATAGTAAAGGTGAAGCTTGGCGTTCCTGCGTACAGAGACATTGCTTTTGCGCTGAGAAGCAGAAAAAATGCGTCTCTTGCGGTTATGCGCTTTATGGAATATCTTGACTTCAGGCACGGAGACGGAAATTAAAAGGAGAATATATGAAACACATATTTCACGGTAAATGCAAATATAATAATTGTAAAGCGGGAGTTTACGCCGACGGATTATGTTACAAGCATTTTGTGATGAACTGTGAGAAAGAAAAAAAGAACGAATGCGGAGTCAAAAACGGAAAACAGCGTGCGATACACAAGGCGGACATGGCGGTGAATACGGTTGCGGTTATATTTGCCGCAATTCTCTGGGTTATTTGCTGTGCAGGAGCGGTGGAATTCGGTATTTTCTGTTACAGATGTATTCTTGCGGACGTGTGGAAGACGGTAATTATTGTTGCGGTTATTATTGCGGTGCTGTATCTGGTTATGAGGCTTATTCTGGTTATGTTTGACAAAGTAAAGGCTTCAAAATATATTTTTACGGCACTCATGATAGTATTTACCGTTTATGTTGCCTGTAGCGGCGAAAAGATATATGTTTATTGCATAACGGTCATAAGGACATGGGCGCAGGCTTTCGCGGAAAGCATGAAAGGAATACTGTTCTGACGTTAAGCGCTGGAATACGTGTGCGGTCGAACGAAAAGATTTGTTATCTGTGAAAAAAATGAGTGTATGCCGTGTGGCGTGGATTTTTGCGGGAAGCGTACTTGGAGCCGGATTGGTTTCGGGGCAGGAGCTGTGGCAGTTTTTCGGCAGATTCGGTATTAGAGGTTGGGCGGGACTTATTGTATCGATGCTTTTGTTTATGCTGCTCGGCGGTGCAACGCTTGTTACGGCGCACCGTGCGGACACGCCTCAGGTTGATAAGGTGATACTGCCGTTCAGGTCGGAGTTTTTCAGTGCGGTTGTGTGTGTATTGCAGCTGCTGTTTCTCGTATCCCTTGTTACTGTAATGATATCGGGTGCGGGAGAACTTGCGAACAGTATTACGGGGCAGCCCAAATGGATTATGTGTCTTATAACGTCTGTGATAGCTGTTGTTATTTCGTTTGCAGGTATAAACGGTGCGGCGGCTGTATTTTCATTTTGCGTTCCGGTAATAGCGTTTGCGAGTGTTGCCTTTTCGGTGGCGGCAATATTTTGCTTCGGCAAAGGCGGGTACACGGCGGAATATGCAAACAGCGGCACAATAGCGGAAATTGCGGCGGCATTTACGTATGCTTCGTATAATTCGTTTGCTTCGTTGGGGGTGCTTTGTCCGTTTGCGGTAAAGGTGCGTGACAAAAAGACTCTTATGAGGGGCGCTGCTTTGGGAACCCTTGTTCTTGCCGTAATAAGCGCTTCGATACTTGCGGCGCTTTATGTATATCCTCATGCGCCGTCACAAAGTATGCCTATGCTTGCGCTTGCGTTTGCGCTGAATCCCATATCCGGATACATATACGGGTCGCTTTTGTTTATGGGGCTTTTGCAGACGGCTGTTTCGGGTATTGCGGCGTTTGACGCGCTTATGTGTAACAAATCCGTATTTTACCGTAAAAAAAGGTTTTTGATGCTTATATTTTTCGGTGC
>CAJLXE010000034.1 GCA_905210525.1 uncultured Clostridia bacterium
GTAAAAATTACTTCATAATAGGATCAGCGCTCAATTTAGGCTTTTCGAGGGAAGGTTTGTAGAGAACAAACTTGCTGCCTACAACAGAAACGGGTTCAGCGCCTGTTTTTGCGACTATTTCGTCGCACACGCTGCGAACGTCGAGTTCACTGTTGTTGAGGACGTAAACCTTGAATATTTCACGGGCTTCAAATGCGAGATTCATTTGTTCTATCATGCTGTCCGTTAAGCCGCCCTTGCCTATTCTGAATATAGGCTCAATGCCGTGCGACGCCTTGCGTAAAAAATTTCTTTGTTTGTTTGTCAACATAATTATGACCGGTTCCTTTCAATGGATATGTGGAATACGGAAGTCGGATTGCCTCCGTGTTTGTTTAATCTATAAAGTCGAAATCAATATCTCTTATGCAGACTTCGTCTCCGTCGGAAGCTCCGGCTTTGCGCAGTGCCGCAATGATTCCCGTTCTGTTGAGCAGATCCTGAAAGTGTCTGAGAGACTGATAATCCTCAATGTTTATTCCGCGTGTTATTTTGTCTACAAGCGGTCCTTCTACCACAAATACGCCGTCTTCATCGCGCCTTACGGTAAACGGTTCTTCATTTACTGCTTGCATATCCGGCTCGGCCTCGTAAATTTCTATTTCGGGCAGTGTTTTTATCATGTCGGCAATAGTGTTTACAAGCTCTTCATGTCCGGATTCGTCGTATGCGGAGGAGAGTATTACTTTGTAGCCCAGTGCTTCGACGTGCTTTTTGAGCCTTTCGTAATTGTCCTGATTTTCAAGCAAATCCGATTTATTCGCAAGCACTATCTGCGGACGCTCAAGCAGCTTCGGATCGTACTTTCTCAGCTCTTCGTTTATTTTATTAAAGTCGTCTACCGGGTCTCTGTTTTCACTTCCGGAAACGTCCACCACGTGCACAAACATTCTTGCTCTTTGTATGTGACGCAGAAATTCATGTCCGAGACCTTGTCCTTCGCTGGCGCCCTCTATGAGTCCCGGAATATCCGCCAAAACAAAAGTTGACATATCTTTCATTTTAACAACTCCCAGATTAGGACTGAGTGTGGTAAAATGATAATTTGCTATTTTCGGACGCGCGTATGTCAAAAACGACAGCAGGGTAGACTTGCCTACATTCGGAAACCCTATTATACCTACGTCGGCAAGAACCTTAAGTTCAAGTATAAGCTCGTATTCTTCGCCGAGAGTGCCGAGCTGGGAAAATCTCGGAAGCTGACGTGTCGGATTTTTGTATTTGAAGTTTCCTTTGCCACCTTTGCCGCCTTTTGCAATAACGGTACGCTGCCCTTTGCGCGACATATCCGCAAGAAGTCTTCCCGTTGCGGCGTCCTTTACGAGAGTACCTGCCGGAACGCGTACAACGGTATCCTTGCCGCCTCTGCCGTACATTTTGTTTGAAGCACCGTTTTGCCCGGGTTCTGCGGTGTATTTTGTTTTAAAACGGAAATCGGTAAGAGTGTTGAGGTTATCGTCTACTTCAAATATTATGCTTCCGCCGTTGCCGCCGTCTCCGCCGTCCGGGCCGCCTCTTTCAACGAACTTTTCTCTGTGAAACGAGATTGCACCGTCTCCGCCTTTTCCCGCTTTTACTTTTATTTTTGCAACATCTATAAACATAATCAATTCCTTCTTGTGAGATTATTACGGAATACAAAAGAGCCGCAACAAAACGTAAAATACATCCTGCCGCAGCTCATCCTAAACTTTACAGCATAACTGTCCCGTAATCAGTTCATAACCTCATCGGGATATACGCTTACCTGCTTCTTGTCTCTGCCCTTTCTTTCGAAACGAACAGTGCCGTTAGCAACTGCAAACAGAGTGTCATCTCCGCCGATGCGTACGTTTGTTCCCGGATGGATCTTAGTTCCGCGCTGACGTACAATTATATTGCCGGCAAGAACATACTGACCGTCTGCTCTTTTTACACCGAGACGCTTGGATTCGCTGTCTCTTCCGTTTTTGGTGCTGCCCATACCTTTTTTATGAGCGAATAACTGAATATTTATCTTCAACATATTTATGTTCTCCTTATCGTTCTTCATTTATGCGTACAAAATCATGATATTGTTCTGCAATGCTTATCAGACCGAAATGCATAACGCGGATTATTGTCTGTGCTTTATCAAAGCTTTTATCGTTCACGTTTTCCGGTAGAATACATTTTATATGTCCATCGGAAATTTCATATGAATTATTTATCAGTGCGACTTCGTCAAGTCCTATCAGTGCAGTCTGGACTATCGCCGATACTGCGGCGCAAATTATATCCTTGCCTGCGGGGGCGCTTCCCGAATGACCTTTTACCGTAAAGCCTTTATAATATCCGTCGGCAGTCGATTTGAGCGTTGCCGTGATCATATCAGCCGAGCTCGATGCGAGCTATCTGTACTTTTGTAAACGGCTGTCTGTGGCCCTGTTTCTTTCTGTAATCCTTTTTGCTCTTATACTTGAACACAACGATTTTAGGACCTTTACCTTGCTCAACTACGTTTGCAACAACCTTAGCACCTTCTATGCACGGTTTTCCGCAAACAACACCGTCATCCGTTTCAGCGAACAAAACCTCGTCAAAAACAACTTCCTCACCTACATATACAGGGAGCTTTTCAACGTTTATAACGTCTCCGGCATTTACCTTGTACTGCTTACCGCCTGTTTTAATAACTGCGTACATAATATTCCTCCTCTATCCAATCTCGCCTGTAACCGCGGTGCTTTCCCAAAGGAAACAACTTTACAAAACCGCGCTCAGAGCGGATACAACATTGCATATTATACCGCATTTTACCGTGTTTGTCAACCTTATGGCGTAATATGTCGTATGATTTTCACACATTTTACAAATTATTTACAATTCAAACCTCTGTAATATGCCATATTATTGAAAAAGTGCCCCGTAACACAAACGAACGTATGCATTACATACGTTCGCCTGCTAGGGGGAAATTGAAAAAACAAAACATGAGAAGAAATATCTCAATCACTACGCTTATATTATAAAATCCTATTGTGAAGTTTATATCAAAACAATTTGAACAAAAGGTTAAGTATTTAAGTAATATACTTGAATACTTTTATATAATTATTGTTGAATGTAAACTTTATTTCACCACAGCTTTGGGTGGTGATCACCTCGGAATATTTGCTGTAAGCGTCAACAGCCTCCTTGTCGGGCAGGGAATATCTGTTGCCTTCTTTGGCGCATATCACCGTATAAAGCGGTCTTAATTCCTCTATTTTATCCGAAACGGATGTGACGGAACCGTGGTGAGATGCTTTATAAATAAGGATATTGTCCGAACAATTAAGCGTATCAAGTCCCTTTGACGGCATATCTCCGGCAAAAAGAAGATTATTGCTTCCGCATTTTATTTCAACCGCGAGCGACTCTGCGTTGGTATCCGAGCTGTCGTAATAATCACATACTTTGTTTATATACGTTGAGGAATCGGCTTTTACGGACTGAGTATAATACATATTTATTAAATTTATGCCTTTATTTTGGGCAATATTTTTTATTTCGTCAAATTGTGTTTCTCCGTCCGGGCATGAATATATTATATTTTTTATGTCGACCAGCTCTGCCAGAGCATAAGTTTCGCCTATGTGGTCACTGTGCGCGTGCGAAAGTATGAGATAATCTATCTTTGTATTGCCGTGCTTGAACAGATACGGGGCAATTATATATTCTGCTGTATTTTGTGAACCGTACGATGTTCCGGCATCTACCATTACGGTTTTGTTTGACGGAGTGACTATAAGAGCACATTCTGCCTGCCCGACGTCTATAAAGCTTACCTCATATAAACCGTCTATACCCATATAAGGAATTATTATGCGTGCGGCAATAACGAACAGACAAGCCGATATCGGTATGAGCTTTTTCTTTATAAATCCGGGTCTTTCCACGGAAAGTATAATCAGTATTATTACAGACGCAACAATGATTACCGTATCGGGAGATGCAACCGTAATATGAGAATACTTAAATCCCGAAGCGACACTGAGAATAACGTCGGTAATGCGGACAAGTCCGTTTGTTATTGTTGCTGCGACAGATGTGATTATTGGAATGTGAATTGCCGCCGCAAGCGTGACTGCAAAACCGAACAATACTATGTAGCTGTAAAGAGGTACGATAAAAGGATTTATCAGTACGGAAACAAGCGAAACTGTGTTATAGTGATACGCGACCGGAATAATAACTCCGACGCTTGCGCATATAACAGTGCAGAAGCCGTTTATTGCTTCCGACGGGATATTGCGTATATGCTTGAATATAAACTTACGCATGGATGGCGCGAGTATTCCTATTGCGAGCACTGCGGAAAACGAGAGCTGAAAGCTTACGGAAAACAGCATCATCGGGTTTACGATAAGAATTATTAATGCGGTAATAAATGCGATATTTGTAACGCTGCACCGTAGGCGCAACGCTTTGCCTATGCTGAAAAGAGTAAAGAATATACCAGCTCTTACCGCGGAAACGTTCATTCCGGAGAACGTTATGTAAAGCCATACCATTACAATATTTATCAGGACATAGGGCAGAGAATATTTCTTGAGGAATATTGTGAGCGCGCCTATGAACATCACAATAAAGCCTACGTGCAGACCGGATATGGCAAGCACGTGAGCTGTTCCCGTAATTCTGTATTTTTCGTACACGCCGCTGTCTATGTATATGCTGTCGCCCGATGTTATGGCATAAACTATTCCGAGCGCCTCGGGGCTGAGGTATTCCTTGCAGCGATTTATTGTACTGTGTTTGAATCTGTTGACGGTATATTGAACAGACCTGTTTCCGGTATCGGCATAAGATGTTACGGATATGTTTTGCGAATCCGTGTAAGCGGTGTAGTAAATTCTTTTGTTCGCAAGAAATTCTCTGTAATCAAACAGTCCGCTGTTTCTTGAAGCCGAAGGCCGGCGAACCTCGGAGTAAAATTCTATTTTGTCTCCGGGTGATAGGGGCGAGGCGCTGTTTTTGACCGTTATGAGCATATGAGAGCCGAGCTTTTGGGAATCGATTGTGACGCGGTCAACCTCATAGCGCACTGTGTCTCCGTCAAGCTTATCAAAATCGAGAATTGTTGCCGATATGAATTTTTGGGTGTCGCCGTAATCCGTAATATGGCTGCGTTCGGAATATACAAAGAAAGAGTAAACTGCCGCGGCAGTGAAAAACAGCATACATATTGCTGCCGCAGTGAATACTCTTTTAATACGACTTATGCTTAAGAACAGAATTGCGCATATAACCGCCGCATACAGCGCAAGCAGTATTATGACTGCCGGCATAAGCATATTGTTGCGGACGGTATATACACCTGCAACGATCCCTGCCATAAATGCGCCGCTTGCCCATATTGCCGGACGTTTGATTGCAAACTGTTTTTCTTCGTTTACCATTTCCAATAATCCCTGTCAAGGCTTCTGTACTGAATTGCTTCCATGATGTGCTTGTCCTGAATATTCTCGCTTGAGTCAAGATCCGCAAGCGTTCGGGACACCTTGAGTATTCTGCTGTATGCTCTTGCGCTCATTTTCAGCATTACGAATGCCTTTTTAAGTATTTCTTTTTGCTTTTCGGATATTTCGCAATATGTGTTTATATCCTCGCTTATAAGCTGTGAATTGCAGAATATAGGTTTTCCTTTGTAGCGTTCGAGCTGTATTTGCCTTGCCGCTACTACTCTGCGGCGTATGCTTTCGGAGCTTTCGCCTTTTTCCTTTGACGAAAGTTTATTGAAGTCAACTGCGGGAACTTCTATGTGAAGATCGAATCTGTCGAGAAGCGGTGCCGAAATTTTGTTCAGATACCGCTGAATCTGCATTTGCGAGCATTGACATTTGTGCGTTTTGTCTCCGTAATATCCGCACGGACACGGATTCATGGATGCGATGAGCATAAATCTGCAAGGCATTGTTACAGAACCGTTTGCTCTTGCTATATGTATAACGCCGTCTTCTATCGGCTGGCGCATGACTTCGAGAACGTCTTTTTTGAATTCGGGAAGCTCGTCCAGAAACAGTATTCCGTTATGGGCGAGGCTTATTTCGCCGGGCTTGGGTATTCTTCCGCCGCCTACGAGCGCGACATCTGACACCGTATGATGCGGTGAACGGAAAGGTCTTGTTTTCACGATACCGTCGTTGGGGTCTATATTGCCCGAAACGGAATATATTTTTGTTATTTCTATTGCTTCTTCGTAGGTGAGAGGCGGGAGTATGGACGGCAGACGTTTGGCAAGCATTGTTTTACCGGAGCCGGGAGGTCCCACCATAAGCAGGTTGTGTCCGCCTGCGGCAGCTATTTCCAGAGCTCTTTTGGCGCCCTCTTGCCCTCTTACGGCTTCAAAATCTTCCGCAAAATCAACGTTATTGAAATCGACGCCCGAACCGCTTTGCTTTGCGTTTTCGAGCGCGTTTGTATTTACGGCGTTTACGAACGACCTCAGATCCGAAACGGGATATATATTCATTCCCTTTACGTGGAGAGCCTCATTTACGTTTGCCTGAGGAATTACGGCGTCTGTGTTTTCGCCTCCGGCCACCGACAAAAGCATAGGAAGCACACCCGCAACCGGTCTGATATCGCCGTCGAGAGAAAGCTCGCCCAGCACAACAGGGGAGAAGCCGTCTTTAAAAACAAGTTGCCCCGTAGCGTACAATATAGCGGAAGCGATTGCAAGATCGTATACTGCGCCTTCCTTTTTTGTATCTGCGGGAGCCAGATTTACTATTATTCTTGTAGCGGGAAAATAAAGACCGCTGTTTCTTATTGCGGAACGTACTCTTTCGCGTGATTCCTTTACCGCCGCGTCCGGAAGACCGACTATTTCAAAGCCGGGCATTCCGTTGGCTATATCCACCTCTACGTTGATTATGTATCCGTTTATTCCTATCAAGCCACTGCTTTTAATTTTCGCAAACATTTGTCCACCTTAATAAAAATCGCTTATATCCGTAAAATCGAATGCATTTTTTATGTAATTGACGCAACCTGTGCCGTTTGATATATATACCTCTGCAACATCAAAGCGCACGTTGAAATCGGTTATGCCGCTGCTCATGAAATAATACTGAGCAATACGCAGGTATCTGAGCTTTTTCTGTTTTGTGACTGCTTCTGCCGGTTTGCCGTATTTTTGTGTTTTTCGTGCTTTGACCTCCGTGAATACGAATGTGTCGTTATCTTTTGTAATTATATCCGCTTCACCGTAAGGCGTTGTATAGTTTCTTGCGATGGGCTCAAAGCCGGAATCCGTTAAATATTGCATTACTTTTGATTCGGCATCGAAGCCCAGCTTGCGTGTATTCACTTGTTTTTGGGCGAGAGCGCCGTTCGGCAGAATTTTTCTCTGTGAATCGGTGTCATGCCGTACTTCATAAGAGCGGCTATATGTTCGGGGGTGCCGTATCCCTTGTGCGACGCAAAGCCGTACTGAGGATATATCTTGTCATATTCGAGCATTTTTCTGTCTCTTGCAACCTTTGCAAGTATGGACGCCGCCGCGATCGAAACGGATCTTGAATCGCCCTTTACGACCGGTTCGACCTTTGAAGCTATGTTGAATGCGATGTTGCCGTCTATGAGAACCACGTCGGGCTGAAGATTGCATTCTCTTATTGCGATTTGCATTGCTCTGTTGAGCGCAAACATTATTCCATGTTCGTTTATTATATCGCTGTCCGAATAGCCTATACCGAATGCAGCTGCTCTTTCGGTTATTATATCAAATAAGGCTTCTCTGCATTTTTCGGACAATTTTTTTGAATCATTAACTCCGTAAAGCGGCTTGCGAGGATCGATTATAACGCACGCCGCATAAACGGGACCTGCCAGCGGCCCTCTGCCCGCTTCATCAACGCCCGCTATGTGTATAAAACCCTGGTGAGCATATTCCAATTCCAGAACGCTCATATCTTTGTACTGTTTGATTATTCTTTCTTGTCTTTCTTCTCTCGTTTCTGCCATATAGATCCTGTCTGTTATGCCTTTTCTAATGTGATTCTTCCTAATTTCCCGGCTCTGAAATCAGTGAGCAGCTGTTCGGAGCATCTTTGGGTATCGTTTATTCCGCCTTTCATCTTCATGGATTTTTTTTCGCAGACAGCGTCTATTACCTCTTCACCGAGGCTGATGTCTGTTATATCCACTCCGTATCTTTCCTGTATTCCGGCGGAAAGAATATCTTTATATGTAACTATAAATTCGCTTGCGAGATTAAGCGGGTCATATAATTCGTTTTTTATTGCGTTTGTAACCGTAAGGTTAAGCATTGTACGCTTGTTTTCAAGATCAGGCCACAAAAGTCCGGGAGTATCCATTATTTCAAAATCAGGGGATTCCTTTATCCATTGTTTTTCTTTTGTGACGCCGGGTTTATTGCCGGTTTTGGCTTTTGCCGTGCCGAAAAAATTGTTTATAAACGTGGATTTGCCGGAATTGGGTATGCCGGCGACAACCGCTCTTACGGTTGTTTTCATGCCGCGTCTTTCAAAAATACTCTGTCTTATTTCGGCGGCTTTTGCGAGTATGCATTTTTTTACCTGCTTTACGCTTGCGGGATCCGCCGCATTTACGGGCATCACACATGAGGCGCCTTCGGCTTTGAGCCTTTCGGTCCACCGTGATGTTTCCCGAGGATCGGCGAGATCGCATTTACTCAGGAGAATTATATTTATTTTATTTTTGAACAGCTTTTCGAATTTAGGGTTTATGCTTGAAAACGCTACTCTTGCATCGCGCATCTGAACAACTATATCCACGCCTTTGAGGTCGTCGGCAAGTATGCGGAACGCTTTCGCCATGTGTCCGGGATACCAATTAATGTTCATATATTTCTCTTTTCTATCGGAACCGAGCTTGTCGGAAACCGCAAAAATCACATTATATATTTATTATACTTATTCATATATGAATTGTCAAGCGCAATTTACAAAATAATTACAATTCCGCTTATTTTACGTCCGCGTAATTATGCGAATATTGTTCTATTTTGCCGAACGGCTTTGTTTTGAACAAGACTTTGCCCTTTATTTCTTTTCTGTCAACGTAACCTATTATGCTGCTTTTGCTGTCAAGGCTTACGTTTCTGTTGTCGCCCATTACAAAATATTTGTTTTCCGGAACCTCAAAAACATATGTTCCTTCAGTTATTACAGACAGGTACGGTTCGTCGAGTAGAACCCCGTTCCGATATACTTTGCCATCATTTATTTCTATTTTATCGCCCGGAAGTCCTATGACTCTCTTGACATAATTGATTTTTGAGCCGCTGTTTTCTTCTCTTGAAAATACGATTATATCGCCCGAACCGGGATTCGAGAACCAGTACGATATTTTGCTCAGGAAAACAACTTCTTTGTCTTTGAGAGTAGGGTACATTGATGTTTTATTTACTTCTATGAGAGAAAAAACGAAGCTGTTAAGAAGCAGTGCGAGAACTGCCGCTATAACAATGGTGCTGAGTACATCCATGATTTTCTTTGAGACTGTATTCTGAGGTTTTTTCTGCTGTCCGGGGAATAAATCTTCCGCGATGTTTTCGGTATCTTTGATTTCTGTGTTATTTTCCATAAATGCCTGTAATCCTTTCATTGAGTGTGAGTATATTGTTTTATGCTGTGCGGCGGTGAAATCACGAACATAACTTTGCCTGTTATTTCGGATCGTTCTATGCAGCCTATACGTTCGTCTCTGCTGTCCATGCTCATGTTTCTGTTGTCGCCCATACAAAAGTATGTATTTTCCGGAACCGTAATGCGGAATTCTCCCGATGTGGCTTCTTTTATATACGGTTCGTCAAGGCGGATATCGTTTCTGTAAACGGAGCCGTCTTTTATTGTTATTGTATCTCCCGGCAGACCTATGATTCTTTTTACGAAATTGCTTTTTGAGTTTTTTTCGTAGAATACCACTATATCTCCGCTTTCAGGCGCTGAAAACAGGTAGGCGCATCTGCTCAGGTATACGCGTTCTCCTTCGTTGAGCGTCGGCTCCATGGAGTGCTGCTCTATTATTATTATGCTGAATATACAGCAATTAATTATTCCTGCAACCGCTACCGCCATAAAAAGTATGTGAATCCACTCAAAAAAGCCGCTCCCGTATCCGCTTGCGGGGTGAGCAATTTCCGTCCGGCGTTTAAGCATATTGATATTTCAAGGCTTTCGTTTGTAAGAAAGCTTCCTTTCGTTTGTCGGGAAAGCGGTGCGGCTTGTAATACTTTGCCGTATATCCGCACGGCAAAAGCAGAAAAATAACGTATTTCAAAAACCACACAAATCCCGTATACTCATTATACTCCATTATTGCCAAATAATCAATATCTCACACCTGTTTTTTAAGAATTTGCAATATCATAATTTCAACCGCAAACACATTATATATAAATAAAACAGCAAAACGGCAGGATAAGAGTTATGATAAATTACATATGGGCAATTATAACGGTGCTCGGGGTTGTATATATGGTTTTTACGGGCAACGCCGACGCGGTTCTGAAAAGTCTTACGGACGGCGCGGGCAATGCCGTGCAGATATGCATTTCGCTTCTGGGAATATACTGTTTATGGCTCGGAATAATGAACATAGCAAAGGAATCGGGGCTTATAGAAAAGCTGTCCGACGCGGTATCTCCGCTTCTTAAAAAACTGTTTCCGAATACCGGTAAGAAAGCATTCAATTTTATATCAATGAACATTGCGGCAAATATATTGGGTCTGGGGGACGCCGCAACGCCTTTCGGACTCAGCGCTATGGAAGAGCTTCAGAAAGAAAATCCGCTTACGGATACGGCTTCTGACAGCATGATAATGTTCATAATACTCAACACGGCGTCGATTGAACTGATTCCCACTACGGTTTTATCGCTAAGAAACAGTATGGGGGCGGAAAATCCCACTTCCATAGTTATAACTTCACTGATAACGACGGCGGTATCAGCGGTAATGGGAATTATACTTTGCAAAATGCTTGAAAAGAGGCGCAGATTATGAATATGTTAAGTATATTGAGCTTGTTGATTTTGCCGGCATTTATTATATTTGTAATAATATACGGTCTGGCGAAAAAGGTAAAGGTATATGATGCCTTTTGCAGAGGCGCTAAAAACGGAATGGATCTTACGGTAAAGATACTGCCGTTTATATGCGCTATGGTGATAGCTATAAGCGTTTTGAGAGAAAGCGGTTTACTTACGCTTGTATCGGGATTTATCAGCAAACCGCTTTCTTTTATAGGCATGCCGCCCGAAATTATACAGCTTTATCTTATACGGCCCTTTTCCGGTTCCGCGTCAATAGGTATGCTTACGGACATATTCAGATCCGCGGGAATAAATTCTCTTACTTCGGACATGGCGTCAACGATGATGGGCTCTACCGAAACTACATTTTATACAATTGCACTTTATTTCGGTTCGGTGGGAATAAAAAAGACGCGGCACACGGTGATGGTGGCTGCTGCGTGCGATCTTGCGTCCATGCTTACAGCGGTGCTTGTCTGCAGGATACTTCTGGGTTGAACGACTTTATAATTATTTTAGCTTTTTTTATATAATGCAAGCGGGGCGTATTTACAAATCGGCA
>CAJLXE010000035.1 GCA_905210525.1 uncultured Clostridia bacterium
AAGAAAGCCACCCCCTGCTGCCTTTCAAAATTTTCCATAAAGCTCATCTGATGCTCATGTATATTTTGAAGCGGGAATGTCCGTGTTCTGCACTCTTTTGCGTCAAAACAGACAGGTATTCCCTGCACCGCACCTATATAATCAACCGTACTTTTCTGTTCAAAATAGGCAAGTGTTATATGTCTTGTCTGCTTATCAATTTCTATCGGCGTTATGGGTGTCGGTATTTTCTGCACAAGTGCCAGATTTTCCTGACTGTATTTCTGATTTGTAAAATTTACAGCCTCCTCAAGCATTGAACCTCTGAGCCCTCTCGAATTCCATGCTCCCATAACATCCTCCTCTCTTTATCAATATCCGATTAAAAAATCTTTTATTCTAAAAAATTTTTATCAATACCCAGTCCGCCCAGTATCTTTAGAAATTCTTTTGGCAATTCCGCTTGAAATACTTTGTTTTTATATTTAGTAAAGCTTGTTCATAAGCCACCCCTAAAGACAACTTAGAAAATCTATTGTTTTTCATATTCAATAGAAGTGCCGACACGCATAATAAATTAAGATTATCCAATATTCTTGAGGAAATAGAATCTCGTGTATTATTAACTATATCGTATCGATTAATGGCATCTTCAATTTTAGCATTGCTTACTTCAAGAATCCGTAAAGCATCTTCAATTGAATATTCTTGATTTTCCAAGTGGTTAACAAATTTATGATGCTCGGTTAAGGATTCAAGTTTTCGGCAAAAATCATCTATACTTTTCTTAGTGTCAAATATTTCTTCCTCCGGGGCAAAAGTAATCTGAGTGCTGTCTTTATTAAAATCAATTGTAGAAATAAATTCCATAGACATATATTTCCAAAACACTCGCTTTTTACCGCGTTCGTCTGGATTTAATACAACAAATAATATTCCGGGATCGGCAGTAACGGTTTGGTGTATATATGCAGGGAATGCCAAACTTTTAAGGGAATATTTTATTGATCCATCAGACTCTTGGATATAATTATGAGTACCCTTAATTTGCACACAAAAACATTGCAACGGGCGTCTTGAAATTAACGGATTTGGAACAAATTCAAATATACCATCTGTATTTGGCCATTTATCGTTGCAAGAAAAATCGGTATTGATTTTTCCGTCGGAAATTAAAAATGATTCCAAAGTAGTAACGGCCGCTCTATCTTCCGCAGATCTTTCCGAATGTGTTTTAAGATGACGTTCTATAATGTCAAAATCCGTCATAATAAATCTCCTGTTTAGTTATATTTCTTAAAATTCTCGGCTTGGGCGATTACTTTGTCTATCGCTTCGGGTTGACCGTCGGGCGGATAGCCGTTGTTTACAAGCAGTACGATTAAATCGCGCGCCAATTTACTGCGTATGTCGGAACGAAGCGACCAATTCGCATATTGAATTTTATCGTCTACAATCGGCTTCATCTTTTTCGCGAGATCCAAACATCGCTCGTTAGAATACTCATCCTTAAATCCGTATTTGTCGCGTACGCTGATCAAAACATCATAAAAAATTTTTTCTTCGATTGAAATACCGAGTTTTTCAAATGATGTTTGGTCTTCTTTCAAATCGTTCAAAATGTCGATGATTTTGTCGCACAAATCGTCCATAAAATCGGCAACAACTTCGCTTGTGAAAATGAGCTTATCTCGATTGTTATACGCATCGACCACACGCCTTAAGCGTTCGTCAAACTCCAACGATTTTACTTTGTTCGTTCTGCCGTAACTTAAGATAGCTTTGCGCAAGAGTTTGAGTAGGGCATTAAACTTGGTGATCGGCATTTTTACATTGTTGAGTTCGCGCAAAAACTCTTCGCTGAACAAATCTATCGTCGCATTGTCGTCGAAGATATTTTCCACTCCCGTACAAGTAATGGCTTTTCTTACCATTTCTTCCACAACGCCGTTCATAATTTCGGCATCAGGGGCGTCGCCGATTGTTTGCTTGTAAATAATCGAACGGATAGCCAGATAAAATTGCGCTTTCGCAATTTCCACTTGTGTTAAATCGCC
Organism: uncultured Clostridia bacterium; assembly: GCA_905210525.1. Lineage (GTDB taxonomy): Bacteria > Bacillota > Clostridia > HGM11327 > HGM11327 > SIG351. The sequence continues at coordinate 2,037 of CAJLXE010000035.1, forward strand.
CGTAGGGAATACAATTTGATACGCACTTTTTAGCCTTCTGGACAATCCCATAAAGCGCGTTTGCATTTCTTTATCGCATTGCACATATTCAGCCGCGTCGTTCAAACAATATAAGCGTTCGAGCGGCGAACCGATATAATACCGAGTCGCATTGAAATTTATCATCAACTCATCGAGCATGGCAAGATGATTACGGAAAATTCCGAGCGTGATATTTATCTCGTCGATAGGGCTTTCCTGCGGACTGCCGTATTTTTTGACGGCTTCCAACATATCGTTTTTAATACCGATGTAGTCCAAAATTAAGCCTTTGTCTTTGCCTTCGAACACACGGTTGACACGAGAAATCGTTTGAATAAGCGTATGTTTCTGCAACGGCTTATTAATATACATAACCGCAAGCGACGGTACATCGAATCCCGTAATCCACATATCAACCACAATAGCGATGCGGAAATTGGAATTGTCGTCCTTGAACTGACTGTCAAGCATTTTGCGGTATGCGCTTGTTCCGCAAAGCGCGAAAAGTTCACGATTGCTCTTTTTGTCGTCTTTACCCTGCGTCGCCACAAGATTGATTTTGGGCAATGCTTCCAATTTGTCAAGCTGTTCTTTTGTCAGCACGCTTTCGTTTTCAGCTTTTCTTGCAACTCCCCAATCGGCGCGAATGGACAATATTTCTTTTAATAGCTTAAAGGCAAGAAGTCTGTCGGCGCAAACGATCATCGCTTTTTGCACGATATTCGGCTTTTCGGCGCAAAGCGTTTCGTAATGTGTAACAATATCGTTTGCCAACCGTTTCAATACGTCGGGATGGCGCAAGATAGCCGAGATATGCGACATTGCTTTTTGACTTTCTTCGATTTGCTCGGGGGTAGAACCTTGCTCGGCGCACTTGTTGTAATACTTTTGAATTTCTTTCGCCTGTTCTTCGGATAACAAGACTCTTGCAAGTCGCGGCTCGTAAGAAATACGCACGGTAATTCCGTCGTCGCTCGCTTCCTTCATAGTGTAACTATCCACAATATCACCGAATACCGCAACCGATTCGTCGATAGGCGTGCCGGTAAAACCACAGTATGTAGCGTTCGGAAAACTCCAACGCAAATACTGCGCAAAACCGTATGTATTTACAAGTCCGTTATCCGTCTTTTTCAGTTTACTGCCGAGACTTAACTGCGTTCTGTGTGCCTCGTCGGATATGCAGAAAATATTATCGCGTTCGGACAAAAGCCCCGTCGTTTCGCAGAACTTCTGAATGGTGGTGATATACACGCCGCCGCTTTCGTTTGCGAGCAAAGTGGTTTTCAAATCTTCTCGACTTTCCAAACTACGTACATTTTCATCGCAAAGAAATTGTTTCGCGGTTACAAACTTTTTGGATGTTTGGTCGTCCAAATCCTCGCGATCGACTAAAATAAGCATAGTGGGGTTATGGAATTCTTCACGGTGGTATTTTGCGAGCATACGGCACAGAAAAAGCATTGTATAAGTTTTACCGCAACCCGTCGCCCCGAAATATATGCCGCCTTTGCCGTCGCCCAAAGGTTTTTTGTGTTCTTTCAGGCTTGCGAGCATTTTATTTGCCGCAAAATATTGCGGATAGCGGCAAACGATAACTTCTTCTTTGTCGCTGTTATCCGAATAAAGCACAAAATCCCGCAAAATAGAAATAATACGGTCTTTGGCAAATACGCCCTTTATCATGGTAAATAGCGAACTTATGCCGTTTGAAACTTTGTCTTGTTCGTTCGCTTTGTTCCAAGCATAATAAAATTCGTATGGCGTAAATATACTTCCAAGTCGCGTATTCGCACCGTCAGAAATAACAGATAAAAAGCAATATTTGAGTGCGTTTGGAATATCCAAAGTATAATATTTTGTAATTTGCGTCCAAGCGTCGTGAATGGTGGTGTCTTCTTTTATAGCGGACTTAAATTCCCAGATTGCAACGGGTATACCGTTTATGTATACAAGTAAATCGGGAATGCGGGTATGCACGCCTTTAATGACCAACTGATTGACTACTTTAAATTTGTTCTGCGTATAATCGTCGTAGTTGATAAAATCAATATGTAACGCAAGTTTTTCCGCATCGTCGCGCACAAGGTCGAACCCGTTGTTGATTTCCCAAAAGGTTTCTTTGTTGCCCGAATAAAGCGGCATAGAGGAGATAAGCGCAATACGGTTGATTATCTTCTGTATTTCGCTTTCGGATAGCTTTTCTTTCTCATATCGCTCGACTAAATAGGCTCGCAAATCACATTCTAACAAAACGTCTTCGTACCGGCGTTCTATCTCGGCGCCGTGAACGTAAGTATAGCCTTGCTCTTTAAATAATTCGATGATTGCGCTTTCAAGTTCCGCTTCGTTAAATTGTCCTTTTGTAAAATGGTAGGTCATAGCTCCCCCCTTAAATCAATAGAAATGCTTGTCGCATTTCATCTAATGACTGAAATCTCTTTGTTTTATCAGGATTAGTTCCTTGTAATAAATATAATTTAAGTTTTTCTTCCTTCAAATTATCAAAATTTGTTTTTCCAGTCATAACAAAAATAATTACTTGCGTCAAAGCGTAAATCTCATGAAGAATATTATAGTTCTTAAAACCTGTTATCTTTAATGTAGGGTCGTTAAAATAACCCTTAATATCCGTACTATCGCTTGTAAGTTCGCTTTCTACTTCCTTTACAAGTCCGAAATCCGATATCTTAATTATCACCGAATCATCATATTGTTTTACAAGGATATTTTTGGGGCAAATGTCTCTATGTAAAAAACCTTGTGAATGAATATATTCATATGCATTAAATAATTGTAATGATATTTTTCTACGTTGTTTTTTTTCAATTGAAGCATTGGTTTTTTTAATATATTGTTCAAGAGTACAGTCCATAAGCTCCATAGTGTATTGGTTTTTTACTGTATCATAGTTATAAACATCCAAAATATATGGAGAATTTAACTTTTTCATATCTTCAAATTCGCGCTTAAAACGAATTAGTTCTTTCTCGTCTAAATCTTTTTTTGCTCTTTTCAAAGCATACCATTTATCATATCTGGCATCATAATATTTATAAACTTGTGCATAAGAGCCGCCGCCAATCAGTTTTAATTCAGCATAAACAGGTTCAGTAGCGGAATCTGTTTCAATATGATCAATTTCTCTAAAACTATAAATTGAGCGTCCTGATATGTGACTTTTTTCATATAATTCATATCCGTCACAATTTAATAATTCATTAAATTTTTTCAAATATACTCGCCACGGTTGCTTTTCATCTCTAACTGCTGGATGTAACATTTCACATAAAAAGTTAAGCAACGGTTCGTCATCATTGCCATTTGTCAAACAAAATCTTGAGTCAGAAAATACCCAGCAATATTCCCAATCATCATTGTTCAATGTATGTTGTACAATATCTCCATAAGCGTTAGAAAATCGCTGGTCATTTGATGGCATATTTTCTAATGGATATAATCTTTCCAAAAACTCTATTTCATTTAATCTTCCATAATATGACATTTTTACATCAACATTTGTTTCTTGAACTGATGCACCGTTTATACTCGATATACCAACGATATAACTTTGTTTAACTGTAAAGCCGTCTCTTATAATATCCAAGATGTCGCGTCTTGTGATTTCACTTATTTTTTTCAACTGATACTCCTTTATATTTTCTCCAATGAACTTTTGATTAAAATAGGGCAAAGGTCTTTGATTTGTGCTTTAAGTTTTTCGTTGATTTCTTTGCGGGCTCTGTATTGATTGTAAATATTCGCTATGGATTGTTGTGTAGTTATATCGGGGATAGGAATTTCAATTTCATAAAATCTATCCATATCAAGATTTGCGCGAATGCTTCCGTCGCTGACAAACCAACCATATCTATCGATTTCACTTCTAGAAAACCAAAGCATAAAATATTCGGGCAACACTTTATCAACATTTGCTTCCAAAACAGTATAAGCAGGAGAAATAATAGTAGGAGTATTGTCTTTATATAATGCAATACGAATGCATTTATCCCTGCCTGTTTGCATGCCGCTAAATGCAAATTGCCCTTTTTTTACAATTTTATAATTTCGTATGCTTTCATTTTGAACATCGGCATTTGAGGGCATGAAATCTTTTGTTATATTGATACCTTGTACTTGTGTAATTTTGCCTTCTTTATTACGATTATCAACTTCTTGTACTAATTGAGCAACATTGATATACGTTGCTTCATGCTTAACTTTGTCAATAAAGCCGTCGCAGACGAGTTTCAAATCATCGAGGCCTTTTTCGTAAGCCTTTTGATTTGCAACCATGGCATAATAAATATCCACATATTTTTGTTGCACTTTGATAGGGGGGAGTGATATGTCTATATCGCACATTTCTTCCCAAGCAAAAGTTTCCCGCGCCGAACCCCAAGAATTGAAACGTGAATACCTATCAAATTCTGGGCGGTTAAAATACATAAAGAGATAGTCAGCCAACAATATGTCATATCGCTTAACGGTAAAAACGATATAGGAAGACGATACTATATAAGTTTCCGCAGAGGTGTTGTGTGCGATGGTAATTTTCTCTCCATTGCGAGATGTGGTAGGCACATACGCAAAATAATCGGGTTTCACCAAAATATACGGACGTAACGACACTCCGTCCATATCGGCTTTGGTTTCTATGAAAGATTTTTGAATCGATATACCTTTAACGCTTTCTAATGAATAATTTTCATTTGTATTCCGTGCATCGCAAAGCTCTATCAAATCTCCCAATTTGTATTTACTCAATGTCATAGCCTATCCCCTTGAAAGCGGCGGAAAGCAGTTCTTGCGATTCGCGCTCTTGACGCAAAACTTCTTTCATTTCCTTTTGAATGCGTTGCATTTCGGCATTGTAATTTATATCCAAATCGTGGTCAATAAACTCTATGTATTTGCTCGGCATAAGGGCGTAATTCTGTTTTTCAATCGTAATTACGCCATTTGATTTTTCTTCTTCGGTTAAATCACTTTCGTTAATTTTAACAGATTTGCAAAATTCGGGTACGTCCTTATAAAGCGCTCTGTCCGGACTTTGCCAATTATTATACACCTCTTTGATTTTTGCAATTTGACTGTCGGTCAGCACCGTTTTCTTCTTTTTTTTGCCCTTGTCTATCGTGATTTCTTCGATATTGCTATCCCAAGTACGCAAATCCATGAACAATACTTTATGTTGCCTGTCGCGCACCTTCCTGTCGTTGACCGTTCCCGCGCACTTATTCATATTGATGATCCAAAGCGTAACGGAAATGTCGGTTGTGTAGAACATATCGCGCGGCAGAACGATAATTGCTTCGACTTTATCTTTGAGCAGAATATTCTTGCGGATTTCGTAGTCATCCATATCGCCCAACGCGCCGTTGGCGAGCAAAAAACCCGCAATTCCGTGGTTGACGTCGAGTTTGCTTATCATGTGCAATATCCAAGCATAGTTGGCATTGGATACGCGCGGTGCGTTTTGTTTGCCGCAATATCCGCTCCAACGATAATCGCCGACAAGTTCGTCTTCCTCACGCCACTTTTTAAGGTTAAACGGCGGATTCGCCATAATGTAATCGACTTTCGTGTCTTTATGTTGGTCATCCGTAAAAGTGGAAGCATTTGTTTTGCCGAGATTATGTGCAATGCCGCGAATGGCGAGGTTCATTTTGCACAGCCGCCACGTTTCCTGCACGCTCTCTTGCCCGATAATAGATACTTTATCGCGGTTGCCGTTGTGCTTGTCCACAAACTTCATAGACTGTACAAACATACCGCCGCTGCCGCAGCAGGGGTCGTATACAATGCCGTCAAACGGCTCTATCATTTCGGCAATAAGTTTGACGATACAAGCAGGCGTGTAGAACTCTCCGTCTTCCTTCGTGCCGGAAGCGGCATAAATTTGCAAAAAGTATTCGTATACTCTGCCTATTAAATCTTCCTCATGAAAACGCTTTTCATCGATACGGTTTACGCTGTCGATAAGGCTTTTGATTTTGTTTTTATCCGCACCGAGCGTGGAGAACAAATTTTTAGACAGCGCACCCGCAAGCGACGGATTGTCTGTTTCTATATCCGACATCGCTTTGTCTATGGTAACTGCAATATCGTTTTGGCTTGCGTTTTTAACGATATAATCCCAACGCGTCGTTTCCCGCAAATAAAACACATTTTCAGCATTATAGAAAGTGGGATTTTCCAAAAATGCAGGATTATCTCCGTATTGTTTTATAATTTGCTCGCGGCATTTTGTAAACTTTTCGCCTGCGAATTTCAAAAACACAAGGCTGATAACAGCATCGCGGTTTTTATCCAAACTTCCCACGCCGCGCAAAGACACCCTGCAATCCCACAACACATCTTCGAGCGACATTGTTTTTTCTTTATCTTTTGCCATAATGGTTTCCTCACTTTGCTGGATTTTGATAATACATTTTCCGCAAAACTCATAGTTTATGATTTATTAAGCGGAGGATAAAGTTTAATTTTCTGTTAATTACCTACATTCAAGCCTTTCGTAATCTCCGTAAAGAACTCCGAACTCCAAATATCCAACTTTGTCTTGTCTTTGATGAACGGAATTACGTCTTGCTTGGCTTGTTCGTAGTCGATTGCGGCGAAGCGTTCGTTCAGTATGGAAATCAGGGCTTCGTGGGTAAGATCGAAATCCTTGTCGATAAATCCGGAGTCCGCGAGACGGGCTTTTAGGTGCGGCATATTGACCGCGACGTTTCGCGAGAGATAGAAAATATAGTCGTACAAGTCCCTGCCCTTGACACGGGTTTTCCACGCGCGGCAGATGACTGCGTGAAGCTTGCCCGCGAACAGCGAAGGCATATCGTACAGTTTCACCTGATAGGGAGACGGCAGCAACCGATACTTGTTTTCAAACGTCGCAAAAGCCGGGGGATTGGTGTCGACCTCGAACTTGATTTTGATTACCTCGGACGGGTTGATTTTTGTCGCAGACAGCTCGTCCCTGTAAACGCTTAAAATGTGCTCCTTGGTGTTGCCTTTTAAGAAAGCCGATTTGATGTTGGAGTCCGCCGTCTTGACCTTTTCTTCCACTTTGAAATTCAGTCCGACGGCGTGCAGTTCGCTCTCTAAAACCGAAAAATATTTTTTCAGTTCGAAATCGGTATCGGGCGTCACCAGCGAAAAGTCCAAGTCCTCGGAAAATCGGTCAAGCCCGTAAAAGATACGAAGCGCCGTTCCGCCGTAAAATGCGGCGTCTTTGAAAAATCCCGCGCGGGACAGTCCGCAAAGCGCGACTTCCTGTATGACTTCGGTCAGTGCGTTTTTTTCGTCGCTCTGCGACTGCGTGGGATATAGCGAAAGCATCTGGCTTAAAATTGTCTGCATTTACTTTCCTCCGTCGATCAGCTTTGCAATATATTTATGGTTGGTTGATTTATAGAGCGGCGCAAGCTGTCTGATATCGTCCAGATTCAGCTGCCAGAAGTCGCTTTCATCGACGCGCAAATCGTCAAATAATAGTGCCCGCATCGCCTTGACCGAGCCGACGGGCGAAATGGTGTACAGCTTGTCGCACAGTGCTTTTTCGGGCGTGGCGATTTGGTAGGAATAGCCGTTTTCTTCCCGAATTTCCACGCCTAAATTGTAGACCGCGGCGGGGACATCGCGGTACGTGAATACGCCGAACGCGTTGTCGTACTGTTTTGCCTTGCCCTTGCGGAACGTTGCGGACGTGTACGTCCGAAAAATCGCTTCGGGAATCAGCGAACACATCGACAGCACATAATCGAACGAAAGATAGGACGGACCGTAGATTGCGCCCGCAAGATATTTGCCGTCCGCCCGCGCGTCGGTTTCATACAATCCGCGCGTGATTTGTGTCAAACGCCCCGATTGCACCTCGCGGCGGATCTTCCCTTTCACGTCGGTATAATCCTTAAATTGCAATGCCAAACTGTCAAATGTTAAAATCATTGTTTTCTCCTGCTAGTTTTATTATATCAAACTTTTTGGCGGAAATCAATACATTTTGGACGATTTGTTGTATTTATTTCGAGAAAAACATATATCGCAATTAAATAGGGCGTATGAAACAATGGATTTCACCAAAATCTGGCAATAAGTAACGCATTTTTCTTTGAATTTGCTCACCAAAATATGCCGCTATCAGGTCGATTGCGGACTATCAAAATTACCCCAAAGCTGTCGACTACGCTCTGAAAAAATCAAAATGGTGGTAAATGGTAGTAAAAGCGTCAAAAAATCGTTACTACCATTTTTCTTTGCATAGTGGCCAAACAATAAGAATTTGGCTGCAAACCCACAAGATACTGTGGCTTTGCAGCCGATTTTATAAATATGGAGCACTTTCTCTTTTTTGGGGTAGAGCACGTCCTTGGTAAAGAGGTGGTTTCATTCATATTCATAATCAATTTTAAGAATTACTACATATTGACTTAGTATTTTAACAAAAAAAGTATACTGTTTAATATGCTAAATAATTACAGAGTATCAAAAATGAAGTTACACAAGCTCTTTCACTGCGGTTAGAGGAATTGCTTTTAGCCCATCATTATACCCAATATAGGCGGTCTATCTTAAGCGGAGTTTCTCAGTCTACCATCAGCGATATCAGACTGCAAAAAACAAAGTCGTGAATGTACGCATCATTCATAAGCCGTCGCAAGGATTCGGTATGGAGCTTGCAGTTTTTTTTGACAGCCATTATTTCGCAATGGTAACATAACAGAATGAATCTGTCGTTTTATGATGCATGTAAAAAGTAGGAAACCAGTAAATACAGCGGTGTTGCGTAGTATTATTTTTGAAAATTATTTTAAAATTTAGATATTAAGTCTGATGGGCGACATAAAATGCTTTCAGACTTTCATGTTGCACAAGATCGGATATCGAGAATGAGCGGAGCAGCGCAGTTTCAGCAATATCCGCCGCAAAAACGGAAAATGTCGAATATCCGTGTTCTCTATGAATTAACAGACAGTTTGTGCTTGCGTTTGGACGATTTTTTCTACAGCCCGCTGTTTCAGCGAGAAAACATAGAAGACTAAAAAAATTAACAGTCCCGCGCGGGACTGTTTCAATTGCGCTTTTATCCGACAAATCATTCGGTATCGATCGGGAAGGGAAAAACTCCGGTAAAATCTTTTCAACAGTAAAGAATAAATTACACGGGAAAAAAGGGTTGTTTTACCGGTTTGACTGGCATTGACTGCGCAGGCGATAAGGGAAAAAGAGCGCCTTTTTAAAATGGCCGGCGAACGGCAACAGTAAACGATGCAGCTGAAAACCGATCCGGTTATTTTGAAAAGATTTTTTTAAGGACAAAATTTCAAAATAATAAAGTAAGGCGCGGATTAAACCCAAAGTCCCGCTTCCAGGCGAAACGTACGGCTGCATTCGGCGGCAACCGCGTCGTCGTGCGTGACGACGATGATTGTCATTCCCTCTTCGTTTAAAGTGCGGAAAAGCGCCATCAGCTCCGCCGCGGTCTTTGCGTCCAGCGCGCCCGTGGGCTCGTCCGCCAACAGAAG
>CAJLXE010000036.1 GCA_905210525.1 uncultured Clostridia bacterium
TAAAAAAACAATAAAAAATATATTGACTTTATTATTTTTGCGGAGTATAATAAAACCAGATGTATTGAGGAAGAGTTTTGGCTTGATGCTTATAGAGCCGGATTCCTCCCTGATACAAAAATTAAATAAAAATAATTGAAGAAAGGCTGAGTGAGAAGTTATGAAAAAGAAAATTTGGGCGATACTTATTTCCGCACTGTTTCTGATAGGCTTGATGCCTGCTGCTGCATTTGCCGGAAATTGGAATCCCTCTGATGTAATTACTATCAAGGTTCGTATTTTCAATCCTGATAACGGTGGCACATGGGTTGTTGGTACAGATACGTGTACAAAAGGCGATGAATATGTGCAGTCGGATGACTACACAATTCCGCCGCTCTCAAAGTTTATAGGCGAAAACAGTTACAGAGTACAGGCCGTTGCGGGCAACTGGTATTTCCCGGCAGGCGATCGTAATGTGGGTTCGGTTGTTAACTGGAGCTGCAACAGCAGCGAGGCTACAATGACATATTGGGTTCCGGGTTATACTCCGGCAGGCTCGACAGGCGGCGGTTCAAGCGGCTCTGATACAGAGGAAAGCGGATCGGGCAATTATTCAATGACATATAAAATTATATATCATTCCAATTACCCGGACGGTACGGATTATACACAGGAATATAATTACATAATCCGCGCAGGCTACAATATAGGCAATACGGGAAGAACCGTAAGCGTAAAAACGGTAGCACAGGTTGGCTTTACGGCGCCGAGCGGTTATGCTCTTGCAAGTACGCCTTGGAACAAGCAGGCAGACGGTAAGGGTGAAGGCGTAGGCAGCATGGTATATGTTACCCCGAATTCAACGACTCATCTTTATGCACAGTGGGTTCCTGGAGAAGTAAGTACTAAAGTTACTCTTAAATATATGAACGGTGATGAACAGTACGGAGAAACGCAAAGCTATCTTGCAGGCGACACAGTTCATGTAATCAACTGCACTGCTGAGAAAGAAGGTTTTGTATTCAAGGGCTGGGATACGAATGCCGCAGCTTCAAACGTTGTGTATAAAGCGGATGCTCAGTTTGTTATAAATGCAAATACCGTACTTTATGCTGTTTGGGAAGCACAAACGACATATACGGTAACATATACAGACGGTGTAGATGGTGAAGAAGTATTTGCAGATCAGGTTTACAGCGATCTGCTTTCGGGAACAGTAACACCTGCATTCAACGGCAATCCTGAAAGAGAAGGTTATGTGTTCGGCGGCTGGAATCCTGCGGTTGCAGAGACTGTAACAGATAATGCTACATATGTTGCAACATGGAAAGAAGATAAGAACAATAACGGAATACCGGATGACGAAGAACAGAAGTACACAGTAAAATATACAGACGGTGTAGATGGTGAAGAAGTATTTGCGGATCAGGTTTACAGCGGTTTGCTTTCGGGAACAGATACACCTGCATTCAACGGCAATCCTGAAAGAGAAGGCTATGTGTTCGGCGGTTGGAATCCTGCGGTTGCAGAGACCGTAACAGGCGATGCTACATATGTTGCAACGTGGAAAGAAGACAAGAACCATAACGGAATACCGGATGACGAAGAACAGAAGTATACAATAAAATATACGGACGGAGCAAACGGTACAATATTTGAAGATCAGATTTACGAAGATTTGCTTGTAGACATGCCTGTTCCTGCGTTCGAAGGTACACCCGAGAGAGCAGGTTATGTATTCGCAGGCTGGAGTCCTGAATTCTCAGATACAGTAGAAGGAAACGTTACATATACTCCTGTATGGAAGGAAGACAAGAATAATAACGGAATTCCGGATGACGAAGAAGACAAATATACTGTAGTATATACAGACGGTGTAGATGACGAAGAAGTATTTGCTGATCAGATTTACCGCGATTTGCTTTCGGGAACAGCAACGCCTGCATTCAACGGCAAGCCTGAAAGAGAAGGCTATACATTTGTAGGTTGGAATCCTGCTGTAACCGATACTGTAAAAGAAAATGTTGTTTATACGGCAGTATGGGAAAAGATTCCGGAGACGGGCGACAGTAGCGATCTTATGCTTTGGTTCGTAATAATGCTTGCGGCAGGTACCGCAATGGCAGGAACGGTTGTTTGCAGCAGAAAGAAAAACGTACAACGATAAATAAAATCAAGTAGACATAAAAAGGTATGAAGTTTTTGAAATTTTGTACCTTTTTATTTTTCGTCTGTTTTAAATAACATTATATTCCGAACGTTGCCGATGATGATAAAACTGGAATGTATTGTGCTTAATAAAGAAAAAATATTATGTTAAATTGTTGTGGGAAATCGGAAAACATAATTTCAATACTTGTATTTGCGGTTGCAATATGCTATAATTACTATGATTGGATTTTGCTTGAGAGGGCGATGTCCGGAGTGTGTGTTTCTGTATAATTAAAACATATACTTAAAATTTATTAAAGGAGAAATTGGATTATGAAGAAAAGAATACTTTGTATTCTGCTTTCGGTGTGTATGCTTTTGTGCTATGCTCCGACAGTTGCGTTTGCAGACACGGTTGAGCTTATGGATGCGTTGGCGAATGCGGAAGAGTTACTGCTTCCGTCAAGCTTTGACTGTGAGCTCGGCGGAGCTGAAAACAGCGTTCTGTACAGCTTTGATGGCAGTTTGTTTTATGCTGTTATGGGCAAAACGGAGCTCAACAAGGGCGACAATGTTCTGATAAGCTTTAACGGCAAAGATGAATATGTTGATACGAACCTGTACATATTCAAGGACGGGGAGACCGGAATTGAAAAAGTTAAGTATGTGGATAACGATAACGGTTACGACAACGGCGAAATTTTTATGTTTAGCGTTGAGGAAACCGGTATATATTACATAGTCCTTGCAGGATATGGTGACGATGATGTCGGAATGTGCCATGCGGAAATATCGCTTGAATCGCCCGAAGATATTAATGATGTTATTGAAGCGGCAGAAGAAATTACATTGCCGGCTCAGTTTGATTATGATTTGGGAAGCGACAATATAATAAACGATTCAGGATATTATTATTATGCAAAGGCGGTAAAGACGACTCTTGAAGCAAATGATATTATCAATATACAATTTGCAAGCAAGACCGAAAGTGTAGATACCAAAGTATATATATACTATCAGAATCCGGTAGACCTTTCTTTTACAAATGTATTTTCGAACGACAACGATTTGCTTAATAAAAAAGGTGAAAACGCTTATTTTTCAGCAACAAATACAGGTACATATTATATTGTATTGAGAGGCCACTGTGCGCTCGACACAGGACTTTGCCATGTTGAAATCAGCATTAAAACAGGCAAGTGCATTACACTTGATTTTACACAGGAAACAGTACCCGTTCCGGGCGAGGGAGATCTTTGGAGCTGGGACGCGGATACAAAAACGCTTACTTTGAAGGACGGTTTTGAAATTATAGGCATAGACGATGATGCGATAACTCTTCCCGAAGGGGCTACCGTTTCTGTGGAAGGAAAAGCGGAAATATTGTCTGTATTTAATTCGTGTATATATGCAACCGGTTCTGTTTGCATGAAAGGCAACGGTACAGAAACTTCATTTATTAAATGTTTCAACGCTGATGATTATGACGGCATTTATGTGAATGGCGGAATCTGTATTGAAAATTGCAGCTTGCAAATAGCGACGGGAGATGACGGTATTTATGCAAAAAAAGGAATTTCTGTTGAAAATTGTGATTTGCGGATAAATGCGAACAGTGAGGGCTTGTATGCTCGCAGCGGCGAAATAAAAATCACAGATTCTGTTGTAAATATCATATCGGAAAGTGAATCGATTTTTTGCGATAACGATGACTATTTATATCCTTCATCTTCACCGAGCGAGGATCCTATAGTACCGTCGCCTTCACCGAGCGAGGATCCTATAGTACCGTCGCCTTCACCGAGTGAGGATCCTATAGTGCCGTCGCCTTCACCGAGCGAGGATCCTATAGTACCGTCGCCTTCACCGAGCGAGGATCCTATAGCACCGTCACCTTCACCGAGCGAGGATCTTATAGTACCGTCACCTTCACCGAGCGAAGACCTTGTAATTCAATCTCAGCCGGATGCGGTTACAATTTCGGATGTCAATGCTCCGATTTATGGGGATGAATCATCTGACGGAGATGCTTCGGTTGCGTATAAAATAATAATCAAAAACAGCACATTGGTACTTGTTTCGGGCGACGAAGCAATACAAAGTTATTATGGCGATGTGGAAATCACAGACTGTATAATTGATATTGATACTACATCCGATGAAGAAGGCATAGATGTTTCCGGTGGCAATATCATTATAAACGGTGCAAGACTTATAATAAAGGCAAAAGAAAATGCACTTGAAGCAAATACTGTCAAGCTTTCGGATGTTGTATTTGATCTGCACACTTTTGGTTCATATGATTTGATTGACATTGATGATGCAACGGGATTCTCTCTTCCGGGAACGTTCAGACTGTATAGCAAGTCCGGCGATATGCTTTACGAGGGCGAGTGGAAGGATGAGCTTCTTAACGAAAATAACTGTCTTTATGTGGGCGAGACGCAAGTATATCGTGCAGTTACGGTTCATACCCATACTTATGATAGCACATGGACAACCGATGGCGGCAATCATTGGCATGAGTGTACGAATAAGTGGTGTCCTGATGAGAACAAAGGCATAAAAGATAAAGCTCCGCACGGCGCGGAAGATGACGGAGACTGTACAACGGCAGTTATTTGCGAATGCGGATATGTAATCACAGAAGCGTCAAACGGACATGAGTTCGGCGAGTGGCAGCCCAATGGTGGCAATCAGGAAAAACGCACGTGCCTGCATGACGGATGCAAAGCGTTTGAAACGCGTTCGATTCAGCCCGATACAGGCGACAATAGCAATATAGTACTGCTGTTTGCACTGTTGATAGGCAGCTTCGGTATTCTTTCGGCAGTAACAGCGTATAAAAAGAGAAGATATTCCGTTAAATAACAGCATACGTTTTATAAACGGAAATGTATAATATCTAAGTAAAAAACCTCCGTATGATAGCATCATTGTGATAGTATCATTATGACAGTATCATTCGGAGGTTTTTTCACTGTGCAGTCCTCGGCGTTACGGTCAACACTATAAACGACGCATATAGTTTTATTTAATCTCTTGTAAGCTTTTTAGGCTGCGGATTTGTTTTCCTTTTTTCGGGATTAAGATAACGGATGGAAAAGTGCGATTCGCCGGAAGTTTTTAAAGGCTTGCCCATAATGCTTGCGGCGTCGTCGATAGTTAATACTTATTCTTACGTCAAAATATATGCGTGTGAAATCGAACCAAAATGAAAAAGAGTGATACTTTCGGCTTATGATGTGCTTGACAAAAAGAAAGATTTGTTGTAAACTTCTGCTGAAGACGTATAATGCGGAATAAATCGTGTCGGATACGGCATAATAAAAATACGTAATTAATTGCAAAGGAGAATAGACTTATGGCTTGCAGAAAGAAAATAAAAACCGAAATATATATTGACGGAATGCACTGTATGCATTGTGCAAGAGCGGTTGAAGAGGCGCTTAAAAATGTAGACGGTGTATCGGCTGTAAAAGTGGACCTTGAAAACAAGAAAGCAATTGTTTCATCTTTTGAAGCGGTAAATGTCAATGATGTAAAATCCGCAGTTGACGTTGCGGGATTTTCGGTTACGGATGTAGTTCAGCAATAAAGATGTTACGCAATGAAAAGTCGGACATAGTGCAATGCTGTGTCCGACTTTTGTTTTGATGTACTTTCAGATAATCTGCTTTTGTTCGCGCATTGCTTGTATCCGATGTTGTAAAGCTTCGTATGCTTCGTCCGGATTTTCAATATTGCTTACTGCTTTTTCCATGGGGCAGATATCCGTTCCCGCGCGATTTACGATTTTGTCCGTCAAGATTTCGTATTCGCAGTATATGCGGTATTTATCGAGTATTTTTTTACCGCTTTCGGAAATTACTTTGGCGAATACATTTACTATACCGCTTTTTACAAACAGTAATGCCGCGGCTTTTCCCACGACAAGGTCGGCAACGGAAAAACCTTTGAGCTCGGTGCCGTCCGAAATAAAATCCATCATGGGCGCAATGCCTTTTTTCTCACTGTATAGACAATGGCCGTTTTTGCAAAGGCAAATCGTATGTCCGGTGAGTTCTTTTTTTGCAACCGTAAGATCTTCATTCGTAAGATCAACCATTTTTCTCTTCTCCCTTGAGCAGTGCGCACAGGCCGATTACGATGAGAGGCACAATTACGGCTTGAACGGCGAGTCCTGAAAATCCCATGCAGATCTGTTCCCATACAACGGCAGGGGTGAAGGGCGTTAAAGTTTGGAATATAAGCACCGACAGCATGAATACCGTTCTGCCGGACAACTGCGCAAGAATTACCGCAGGAAAAGCATAAAGACTGTTTTCGGCGATTTTTTTTGAAAATGCACCCGAAACTGAGGCAAATACAGCCAGTTCAACTATCATGAAAGGCAATCTTGCAAGTGCGGGCATTGGAGAAGAAATTGCGGATGTTATAATGAAACTTGCCACAGGTGCAGCAATTCCTATGCTGAGCCCCCATTGCGTACCGAGAAGACAGCCGCCCAAAAGAATCGGCAGATACATAGGCAGCCACCGTGCGCCGCTGTTTTGACCGGCAACGAGATGAACGAATTGCGGTAGCACTACTGCAAGCGCTATGATTGTTACGGCGATAAGACTTTTAAGTGTGATTTTAAACTTTAACGATGCATTTTTTCTTGTTAAAACAGATTCTATCATATTAATAACCGTGGCTTCCGATTTGGCGAAAGCTTCCTTTCTTAAAAAATCGGGGATGGATTTGTAAATTTATTTGCCGAAATAATCGGCTATTTTTTTCATTTTGTATTGTTGTTTTACCTTAAACGGACAGCGCTTGTCGCAATGTCCGCAATTGAGACAGGCATCGGCTTTTACAGTCAGTTTATCGTAGTGGTTGTGTGCCATTTTATCGCCTGCAAGGGACAAGTCGTAATATTTATTGACAATTCCTATATCAATTCCGGCAGGACACGGCTGGCAATGATTACAATAAACACAATTACCCATTGCCGATTCCGGTGTGAATTTGCCTATTACGGAATAATCACATTCTTCTTTTGCTGCAGAATTGTATTTCAGAAGTTCGTTCAGGTCGCTCAGCCCACGTACTCCGGGTACAACTGCAAGCACAGCCGGACGGTCCAGACAATACCGTATGCATTGATTTTTAGTGAGTGCTTTACGGAACGGCGAAGTGCTGTCCGACAGCAGTTGTCCGCCGTGAAAAGGCTTCATTACAGATATACCGACGCCCTCGGACTCACAACGGCGGAAAAGCTCCGCACGTTCGTTTGTTGTGCCGATACCGTATTCG
Source organism: uncultured Clostridia bacterium (assembly GCA_905210525.1). Taxonomy (GTDB): domain Bacteria; phylum Bacillota; class Clostridia; order HGM11327; family HGM11327; genus SIG351. Next base: position 7,435 of record CAJLXE010000036.1, read on the forward strand.
TCACCGCGTTCCAGATCGTAAGCCGGGTTTACGGAAAACATCATCATATCTATGATTCCGGTATCGATAACTTTATTGGCGACGCTCGGCGTGTGGGAGGAAAATCCGATATGCTTTACAATACCGCTCTCTTTAAGCTCTTTTACGTAATCGAGAATACCGTTCTTTTTTATATCGTCAAAATCGCTTTCTTCATCAACGCAATGTAAAAATCCGAAATCAACAGTGTCCGTTTTAAGTGTTTTCAGTTCCCAAGCAAATGTCCTTTTGATAGTTTCGGGATTGCGTGACCAGCCGTATTCGCCTTTTTCGTTGTATACGGCTCCGAAATGCAGTTGAAAATATATGTTGTCACGATTATTTTCTATTGCCTTGCCGAAAGGCTCATATACGTTTTTGCCTCCTGCGCAAAGGTCGAAAAATTTGATTCCGTTTTGAATTGCTTTTTCGATTACCGCTTGAATTTCATCGGGCGAAGCGTTCTGAATACCGCCGAGACCAAGTCCGAGCGTGCTTATCAGTTCGTTCCCGTGAGGTAGTTTTCTGTATTCCATATTACTTTTCAAACTCCTTTTTTACATCTTCAAGAAGCTTTCTTATCGGAAGATGCTGAGGACATGCAGCTTCACATTTGCCGCATTTTATACAATCCGAAGCTTTTCCTTTGTTTTTGGTATGTACTTCATTGTAGTAGTAATCTGCATTCCAGTCGCGGTAAATATTTTTTGTGTTCATGCAGGCGAATAAATCGGGAATAGATATATTTTTGGGGCAACCGGCAATGCAGTATCTGCAAGCTGTACAAGGGCTTCATGGGTTTGAATACTTCACATACATTTTTTACAGCCTGCATTTCCTGTTTGTTTAACGGCTGAAAGTCTTTCATATATGAAATGTTATCTTCCATCTGTTCAAGGTTGCTCATACCCGAAAGCGTCATGAATACGCCTTCACAACCTGCCGCGAAGCGTACCGCATAGCTTGCGGGACTGCCGCCGTTCAGGTCATCAAGGAATTTTTTTGCTTGTGCGGGCAAGTTGACGAGGTTGCCGCCCTTGACAGGTTCCATGACGATAACGGGTTTGCCGTATTTGCGGCATACCTCAAGACATTTTTTCGCCTGAACCGCGGGATCATCATAATCCACGTAATTAAGCTGAATCTGCACAACCTCAATTTGAGGATATTCCGAAAGAATTTGTTCAAGAACATCGGCTGTATCGTGGAATGAAATACCGAAATGTTTTATTTTGCCCTCATTTTTAAGCTCTAAGGACTGTTCGTAAGCGCGGCATTTTTTAAAATGGGCAAAAATATTTTTTGACTGCGCGTGCATAAGATAAAAATCGAAAAAATCAACACCGCAGAGCTTTAGCTGACTTTCAAAAAACGGACGGATTTCGCTTTCCGACTTGAAGTAAAAATTCGTTAATTTGTTTGTAAGAATAAATTTTTCTCTCGGGTAGCGCTTTACAAGACAATCACGGATTGCGGTTTCACTTTTTCCGTTCAGATAGCCGTGTGCCGTATCGAAATAATTGAATCCGTTATCTATAAAAGTGTCGATCATTTTATTGAATTCGGCATAATCCACTTCGTCTCCCTGCATGGGCAGACGCATACAGCCGAATCCGAGATTTTTATGTACGTTTTCAAACATATTTTTTCTCCTTGAAGTAATTTTAATTTTTATGTTCGCAAAAACACTGTATAAATATGATCGGGTTTAATTTTTTGCCGCCTCTTTTATGCAGCGCAATGCGTTTAAAGAGCGCGGATAACCTATGTACGGCAGACACTGCGAAACTATTTTTATCAAAAATAATTCGTTGTTACCCAATCGGATATTTGCTTTTGCGTGTGCAATGAGCTGCGGTTCACAGCCGCCCTGTGCAGATAAAAAGCAAAATGTTATCATTTCGCGCTGTTTGTGATTGAGTCCGTTTCTTGTATAATAATCGCCGAAGCAGTTATCGACAAGCCATTTGTTTATATGCCGTGTTTCGGGATCTCCGGAATTTGCAAAACCGCGCATCTGTTCGCCGAAAATCTGTATTTGCGCTTGTTCTCCGCTTTCCTCGCGGCTTTTTGCTGTTGTTGTTGACTGCTTTGCCAAGGGAAGATCGGTATTTTGTTCGTGCAATATTTCATTTGTTGCATTTAAAAAGGGGAGGATTCTTCCCATACCGAGATAAGGCGTTGATTGATAAATAATTTCTTTGGCTTCGATCGGCGAAACGCCTGCATTGAGCGCGGCTGGCAGCATTAATTTGTATGCGTCGATACCCTGACAGCCTATCAGAGTTGCCAGTATTGCCGTAAAGCGTGTTTTGTCGTCAATATCATCGGAATTTACTACCTCATCAAAAGCAAAATTATAAAATATTTCCGTAAATTCAGGATCATTTTCCCCGAATATTGATTTTTTATCGGGAAACATTTTTTCATGATAAGATTTTGCATACTCGGTTATTTCCATATTTTTGCCCCCACTTTATTTTTATTTGGTTTATACCGCAATGTTCGGACGAAAGCTTTTACAAGGTATTGTTTTTTATTTTGGCCAATGCTTGTTTGGCCCAATCCGAAACATATTTTTCAGAATTTTCGACGTCCGAACCGTACACAGGCAGTCCTTTTTTTATTTTTGCTCCCATGCAGACCCTTTTGAGATCCCTCTCGCTTGAGCCCATGCCGCTGCCTTCGTTTGTACAGAAGGGAATTATTGTTTTACCTGATAAGTCGTAATTTTCTAAAAATGTAAACATTGCCATAGGCATAGTGCCCCACCAATTCGGATAACCAACAAAAATTACATCGTAATCGTTCAGGTTTTCTTTATAGCGTTTAAGCTTGGGACGCGCGTTATTCTGCAATTCTTTTTTTGCTTCATCGGTGCAGGTATAATAATCTTCACTGTAATTTTTTACGGTTTCTACTTCAAATAATTCTCCGCCGACGGCTTTTTGAATGAATTCCGCAACGATTTCCGTATTGCCTTTTGAAAGATATTTAATGCTTCCGCTGCGATAGTTTTGTCCTTTTCTTGAATAATAAACGATTAAATTTGACATATTTGCCTCCTTTTTATGTTTATATTATAGACCTTTCGTAAAAATCAATCAATATTGATTGAGGACATAATTCATAAGTTAAACTAATAAAAGGAGATATGTTTATTCGGTAAAGTTTTGGCGTAAAAGCCGTGCGAATTCTTCGATGTAGCAATTAGTTTTCTTTTTTTGCCAGAATGCGCAATATGTTCTTACAATAGGCGAAAAATCGGGTCGTTTTACTTCCCGTTGCAGCAGGGAAGAGGATTCTTCTTTTTTAATTCTTTCGACGAGCATATATCCGCGGCCGCTCAGAGCCATGAGCTTGGCATCATCCAGATTTTCGGCAAAAATAAACAGTTTGCCTATGCCGAGCGTATTTTCGTAAAATCCTGTTCGATTTTTTCCTGCTGTTTGTTTGCGATTAAAATGCATGGATAATTTTCGAGATGCGCGGTGGTAATGTCGTCAATTCGGGCAAGAGGGTGATTAACGGAAAATTCTACGTATGCGGGACTTTGCTTCAATACAAAATTTTCGTATTCATCGGAAAACGCTCTGCGCTGGTCATTCAGGACAATAAGAGATTTTCCGCTTCGTAAGGAATGGTATAAATCCTCGTGTGTACCCTTGAAAACACTGATAGTAACATCAGGACAGACTTTTGAAAATTGGGCGATGGTTTGTGACAATTCGGTTCCGTCATAGCTTGCCAGATAGCCTATAGGCAGACTTAATTCGTCGCAAGAGCCCATACGCACAGTTTCATTTTTGTATCCTCGATGTATTGTAAAATATTTTTTCCTCGTTTATAAAAATATTCGCCTGCGGGGGTTAAAGTAAATTTTCTGCCGGTGCGATTATAGAGTTTTACACCCAATTCGGTTTCCAATGCGTTTAGTTGTTGGGAAATTGCAGACTGTGAAATATAACGTTGTT
>CAJLXE010000037.1 GCA_905210525.1 uncultured Clostridia bacterium
ATATAATTCAGGAAAGGAAACAGCTATAAATGGAGCATAACGATAGATTGTTGGAAGCAACTACAATAATTGCGGTCCAAAAGGACGGAAAAAGCGCAATAGGCGGTGACGGACAGGTTACAATGGGGCAAAGCGTAATAATGAAACACGGTGCGCGCAAAGTAAGAAGGATATATGATGATAAAGTTCTTATAGGTTTTGCGGGTTCTGTTGCAGACGCGTTTGCACTTTCCGAAAAATTTGAAGCAAAACTTCATCAATACTCGGGAAATCTTCCGAGAGCAGCGGTTGAACTTGCGCGTGAATGGCGTACAGATAAAGCTATGCGCCAGCTTGAGGCTATGCTTATAGCACTTAACGAGGAGTCTTTACTTATCGTTTCGGGTACAGGCGAGGTAATAGAACCGGATGACGGAATCGCAGCAATAGGTTCGGGTGGTAATTACGCTCTTGCCGCGGCGAAGGCGCTTAAAAACAACACGGATATGTCTGCAAGAGAAATAGTGCAGAAATCAATGGAAATAGCGGCTTCCATATGCGTATTCACAAATGACAATATATACGTGGAAGAAGCGTAAATCATATGAAAGGAGAACTTATTTTAAGTTTTTTGATTGATATATTATGACAACAGAAATGACACCGAAAGAAATAGTAAACGCGCTTGACAGCTATATAATAGGTCAGCATGAGGCTAAAGTGGCTGTTGCGATTGCGCTCAGAAACAGATACAGGAGAAGCCTTCTTGACGACAAAATGCGCGAAGATGTTACTCCGAGAAATATAATTATGATAGGACCTACGGGTGTCGGTAAGACCGAAATAGCACGCAGACTGTCAAAGCTTGTCAATGCGCCTTTCGTAAAAGTCGAGGCAACCAAATATACCGAGGTTGGATATGTGGGCAGGGACGTTGAATCCATGGTAAGAGATCTTGCGGAAGAAGCCGTGAGAATGGTTACAAAAATAAAAGAAAAAGAAGTTGAAGGAAAAGCAAGGGAAATGGCGGAAGAAAGAGTTCTTGATCTTATACTTCCTCACATTAAAAAACCTGAAACTCCCTTTGCAACATCAGATAATCCGCAGAATCTGCCTACCGTAACAACGCGCGATAAATACAGAACACGTCTCAGAGAGGGCAGACTTGACAATCTTCCCATTGAAATTGATATAGAAGAACCTCAATCAACGGCAATAGGCATGATCCCGGGTATGGGCGAAGATATGATAATGCAGGTGCAGGATATATTTGACGGCATGATGCCTAAAAAAACAAAAAAGAAAAAGACGACTGTTGCCAATGCAATCAAGATATTGCAGGAGGAAGAGGCTCAGAAGCTTATCGACAAGGATGACATAAACAGTCTTGCGCTTGATGCGGCTCAATATAACGGAATTATATTTATAGATGAAATAGATAAGATAGGCGCAAAGGGGTCAGGTAACGGTCCGGATGTTTCAAGAGAAGGCGTTCAAAGAGATTTTCTTCCGATCGTTGAAGGAACAACGGTGAATACAAAGTACGGTCCCGTAAAAACAGATCATATTCTTTTTATTGCCGCAGGTGCTTTCCATATGACAAAGGTTACGGATTTGATTCCCGAATTGCAGGGCAGATTCCCGATAAGAGTCGAATTGCACAGTCTTACTGAGGAGGATTTCAGAAAAATACTCACGGCTCCGGAAAATGCACTCATAAAGCAGGAAAAGGCGTTGCTTGCAACGGAGAATGTAGAGCTTACGTTTACGGACGATGCGATAAACGAGATAGCTCATATGGCTTATGTTATGAATGAGACTATGGAAGAGATCGGTGCAAGAAGGCTCCATACGGTAATGGAAACATTGCTTGAGGACATATCGTTTAATGCAGACGAGTATCAGGGACGCACTTTTGAAATAAATGCCGATTATGTTAAACAAAGACTCAGCAAAATATATAAAGATAATAATCTTGAAAAATACATTCTGTAATCGGGGAAACTTTACAAATGGGAAAATTATTTGAAAAAATGTATATCGGGAATCCTAACAAAAAGGATCTCACCAGAAAGGATATAGCAAAACAGTCGGGAGTCAGTTTATTTTTCACTGTTCTCAGAGTTCGCGGGTTAAATCTTCTTTGGCTTAACCTGCTTTACTCGCTGTTTTTGCTCCCGACATACATTGTCATTTTTCTTGCGCTTTATCAATACGGCACATCCATGGGAACGGAAAATGCCATGACATTTGCAGATGTTGTGTGGTATATGTATCTGCTGCTTCCTTGTATGCTTATTGCTTCGCCCGGTAAAATCGGTTTTACGAACGTACTGCACAGATGGGCCAGCGATGAACATTCATGGTTCAGTGATTTTTGGACAGGAATAAAAAACAACTGGAAACAGGGACTTATTGTTACATTGATTAATTATGTTGTTTTATTTTTACTGATATATTATGCTTATTTTTATTGGTCGAAATTGAGCAACGGTGCAGTGGAAGGTTTAATGTCGTACATATTCGTGTTCGGATTTTATATGCTTATAGGATGTATTTTTGTTTATTTTATGATACATTTGTATGTTTTTCCTATGATGGTGCGATATAAGCTGAAGATAAAAGAAATATATAAGTATTCATTTATACTTGCTTTCAGAAATATACTCGGTTCGGTTGCCAGCGTAATATTTCTTGCCGCAGTGCTTGTATGTTCGATATTTGTTATTCCGTACATGATGTATGCAATCCCCGTAATATTAATAGTGATTGCATATCTGGCGGTATATGTTCATATGGGAAAGGTATTCGGCAAATACGTTTTTCTTGAAACGAAGGGTTATTGATATGGAACAGTTTGCGGAATTTGCATACCTATATGACGAGCTTAATGTAAATTATGACAAAGAAAAAATTGCAAACAGAATCAGACAGCTTATTTGCCCATGCAGAGAAGCTGTCGATTTGTGTTGCGGTACAGGCGATGTTGCTATACTGCTTTCAAAGTGCGGAATCAAAGTAATCGGTATTGACATATCGGAAGATATGCTGAATGTCGCAACGGAAAAAGCGATGAATAACGCTGCGAGAGTGCTGTTTGTATGTGCCGACGCAAAAAATTTTCAAGTGCCTGCAAATGTTGATGCGGTATATTCTCTTGCCGACGGAATGAATTATATGCTTGGTGAAGATGAATTGCAAAAGGCTTTTTGCAGTGTAAACAAAGCGTTAAAATGCGGAGGTTTGTTTGTATTCGATTTGAGCACACAAAGCAAGTACGAAAATCTGCTTGACGGTAAGACATTTACTTTTGATTTCGATGACGCATTTGCCGTATGGCAGAATGATTATAACAAGAAAACTCATATATGCCAAATGGACGTTACGTGCTTTATTAAAAAAGGAAAAAACGCATATAAGCGTTTTGACGAAACTCATTTTCAATATTGCTTCAGTATGGAAACAATCAAACAAATGTTAGAAAATACAGGGTTTGAACTTAAAAGCATATATTCCGGATACGATGACAAGCCGTTTGACGAAAATGATGAACGCGCGCTTATCGTTGCTGTTAAAAAGTAAGGGTTGGTTTGCTATGGCAGTTATAAGAGCATTGTCACAGGATAAAAGAATACGTATTTATTATGTTGATATTACAGAAGCGGTGAAGAATATAACCGAAATTCATGGATTCAATGAATATGTCGGCAGGTGGTTTGCGGAAACGGCAGTGGGAACCGCACTTTTAAGTGCTGACATAAAAGATGAAAATTACATATTCAGTTCGGTTCTGAAGTGTTGCGAGCCGTATAACAGTACTGTTGTGGTGCGGGATTCGTCAAACAGAATAAAGGGATACTGTAATGCCTGCATTTCCGGTGAATACGATTTTGAACACGACATAAAAAATAATGCAAGGTTATCGGTCATAATTGATACAGGAGCAAAATATCCGTATGTGACCGAAATTCCGATATCAGAAAATTCTCTTTGTGAGTGTATATCTGATTATATGGAATATTCTCAGCAGCAAAAAAGCATTGTGCGTATAAATTGCAGTAATGAAAAAGCAGTAGGAATAATGCTTCAGCCTGTTTTGAATTCCGAATACATATACATTGAAAACAGAGTGGACGAGCTTTTACATATGACAGACAGTCTGCTGGAAGCAAAATGTACATCAGATGCGGAAAAAATCATTTCCGAACATTTGTTCGATATAGTATGTAAATACGAATTGACAGCAGAATGCGATTGCAATACAGAAAAAATGGAGGGCGTTATAGTATCCCTCGGCAAAAAAGATGCACAGGAAATTATTGACGATCTGGGCTTTATAGAAATAACGTGCCCGTATTGTCTGAAAAAATATAAATTTGACGGAACGGCGGTCAATTCGCTGTTCGATTTTAACGAATGTACGAAATAAATACGGAGGAAATGTATGTCTTTTGAACAATATAAACAGATTTATAAACCGCAAAATGATATAACATTACGCTATGGCGACAGTGCGGAATTTACATTTAACTGTACGGAAGATGAAGTCAGAAACAAATCGCACAGACTTTTTTTTACGGGTGAAACGACTCTTTTCTATTTTTGGAAGGGCGAATACGATTGCGTTGCCGAATATTGCAATATAGAAGATGCCCTTGATAATAAACGTGCCCTGAAGGCTCCGTACTGCCTTAATCTTTCCAATAAGGAACCTGTATCGTATCCTAAAGTTGTTTTCAAAAAAACGGTATTTCCGCCCAAGCTTTCATATCTGCGGCTTCACAGTTACGGTGATGAATGGACTGCAGGTGTTTTTGCAAAGGCAAAGGATCTTACTGTATATAAGCCCGACGGATACATAAAAGTAACGTATGAGGTGCGTTACAAAAAGCCGGATTTCCCGGAATATTATACAAATGACGAAGCGGACGCGGTTTACAGCTTTGATATACCGCAGGGCTCATACGATTGGCAGGATATAGGCATAAAGCTGCATTTGCCAAAGGAGCGCATGGCAAACGTAATTTGTTATATTGAAGCATATGGCTATACGGGAGAGCTGTTGCTTGAAAGTCCGTATATCACATCATCAAACGGATATAACGTATTGCCCGATTTTCAGCCGCCGTATCTTGATCATGATACAGGTGCGTGGCTCGGACACAATCTTTCAAGAAAAGAGTGGCCCGAATTTGAAATAAAGCTTAACGGCAAAATGTTTTTCACAGGTGAAATGTTTGAACGCTGTCACCGTTATTCGGAATGTGAATGTAATATTCCGGATGAATTTGTTAAAGCCGGTGAAAATAAGCTTCAAATAAAGCTCATATCGTCATATCCTAATCCCTTGCCGTACAATATTCACGAGGTTGGATATTTTATAAGGGCAAATAATGAGTTTGACATAATAGCGTGTCCTAAAAACGCAAACGCAAATTCAATTGCCACAGTCCTGATAAAAACAAAAAATCCGCGAACAAAGATAGATTTTGAATGTGAATCTGGTCTTCTTGAAGCAAAAAGTACTGTATTTAAAAATGACGGACTGAACGTATTTGAAATACATACCAAAGCTCCGGCGAATAATATTGAATTTACACTTAAATCGGAAAACCATTGCGAGAAATGCATTTTGCATCGCGTGCTTGAAAAATCCGATGATAAAGTCTGCACGGGAACCGGCGATATAATTTATGTAAATCAGGAAAATATGTCCGATATAGAAGAATATATTTCATGGTACATATCAAACGATATAGGCAATCTTCTTACCATACGTCCGACATACAGATGGTCGGGCGCAAGAGTGCTCAATGAAAAAGCATGGATTCAGGTCAAGGATATACTTAACAAAATGAATATAAAGTACGTTCACATGACTGACGGCAGAGAATTTCCCGGCGCAACGGCAAATCCGTCTCTTGCAATGCTTGAGGGAAAAGGCTTTATGGGAAGACAGTCTCATGAATTTGACGGCGCGTTTATATATTGGGGTCACAGTGAAATAAGCGGAATAGGTCTTGCTGTTTCAGATTATTGGAATAAGCTTGTGCGAGAACATCCCGATACGGCAAATACCAGAAGTATGGCAAGAAATCATGTGTTGGATAAAAAGACAGGCAAGCTTTATAATTATGTAGACCCTTACAATGTTCCGGAGGATGTTGAAGATGCGGCTAAGCTTCTTGTTAAAAATCTTACGGAATCAAGGGTGGATCATACGCGTCATACGGGACCGTCCGTGGCTTTCAAATATTTTTATCAGGCAGGCTATAAATGGGCAGGAGCTGAGCTTATGTACGGTCCGTTGGAAATGATAACCGCTTTTATGCGAGGTGCGGCATACTGCTATGACAATGATACAATAGGAGGACATCTCGCAATACAGTGGTCAACAACGCCTCACGATACTCCGGACAGATTCAGACGTTACAGAGCATCTCTTTATTCATCTTATATGCAGGGTATGCATGACATAAATACCGAAGAAGGGTTATGGCATCTGGAAGAATATTATTCCTATTTCAATAGGGAAAGCGACGCGTGTCTGGGACATAAAAAGCAGCAGCAGGATTTTGCGGATTATGTTATGTCACATTCGAGAACAGGAAAATTCTATACGCCGTTTGCTTTTGTATTCGGACGTTATGACGGTTTCCGTTCATTCGGCTGTGATACAGTATGGGCGCGTGCCGATTTCAATACCGAAGCCCCTGAGCTCAGCTGGGAATTACTGAATATTTTTTATCCTCTTGAGAGAGCAAACGGTGAAATTTATCTTCATCCTTGCCCGAACGACAGAGAAATAGGAATGCTTTCGGGAACTCCGCGCGGCAATGTTGACGTTATTCCGATAGAGTGCAGTGCCGAAAAAATGTCGAAGTACAAGGTTATGGCATTTTTGGGATACAATAAAGCTTTGCCGGAGGACTTTGATAAGCTTGACAGCTTTGTGAATAACGGAGGTACGCTTGTTATAGGTTTACCGCATATGAGCGTTACATCACTGCGCAAGGACGTTATAAGCCTGAAGCACGAATACCTGAATCATGATTTTGTAAAGAAATTTGCGGAAGATTTTGATTTTGTGAGTGATTCGTTCAACGGTTCGGCGCTTGAGGTAAATCGTTGTGTGAAGCTTGACAATGCGGAAGTAATTACAAAAACGGACGGCGGAATAACGCTTCTTGTAAAATATAAATTCGGAGAGGGCATTGTATATTTCATAAATGCAAAGGAATATCCGGCAGATAAGGCAGTAGAACCTGTTTACAGATATGTAATAACATTGCTCAGCGATTTTCTTAATAAAGAGGAAAACAGTTTCATAGAATGTGATGAACGCGTTCAGTTTGCGGTCTATGAACAGGATGATAACAGCCGTAATATATATGTAACTGCGGTTGACTGGTATAAGGATCCGTCTGAAATCAGAAAAGCAGAGCTTGTTCTTAACGGTAAGAAATATCCTGTTGAAATGCCGTTCGGGGTTATGTTCAAGATAGTGATAAACGGCAATATCGCCGCATGGACAGATACGGAATCCTCGGAAGTACTTTGTGTAAACGAAAACGAAATAAAAGTTCAGGGATTCGGGGACGCAATGCTTTATACTGTAAAAAACGGCAGTCTGAACTGCTGTAAGATTACTTTTGCGGATAATGCGGTAATTACTTTGAATATTTGAACCGGATAACCGAAGAAACTTTATGACAGAGATTATAAACAACAGAATACAGGCAGAAAGAGATAAATTATGTTTGAAAAAATAAAGAATCAGCTTGTAAAAGATGTAATTACAGAAGATTTTATGAATATGGTGCAGGAAAATCTTATGGCATTCAACAGATTGATGACATATTACCGCTGCGCTATGATGGAAGTGGAAACAAAATTCAAAGTGTTGAATGAACAGTTTTCAATACAGTATGATAGAAATCCGATTGAAACCATAAAGACGCGCTTGAAATCGGCAGAAAGCCTTGCAAACAAGCTAAGACGAAAAAATCTGCCTCTCAGCATAGAAGCAATAGAAAACAATATTAACGATGTAGCCGGAATACGCATAATATGCTCGTTTCCTGAGGACATTTATATGTTGTCGGATTGTCTTCTTCAACAGGACGATATAAAGCTGATAGAAAAAAGAGATTATATAAAAAATCCCAAGCCGAGCGGATACAGAAGTCTGCACCTTATAGTAGAAGTGCCGATTTTTTTGGAAAATGAAAAAAGATATATGAGAGCAGAGGTACAGCTCAGAACTATTGCGATGGATTTTTGGGCAAGCCTTGAACATAAGCTCAGATATAAAAAGAGCATTTCCGCTGAAGAATCCGAATATCTTGCGGCCGAACTTCTGGAATGTGCCGAAATAAGCGCACAGCTTGATTGCAGAATGGAATCCATAAGAAACCGAATGGCAAAAGCGGAAAACAAAAGCAATGATAAGTATATTGATTCAAATATACGGCTGAAATGACGTAAGTCAAAACGCTCTTACGATACCGCGCAAAAATTTTTCAGCTTTCCCATCAAAAAATAAATTTTAATAAACTATACTAAAAAGCGGACAACGTGAATAGATTATAGCAAGGAAATTCATTTGAAAGGGAAAACTGTTATGAGAAATTTCAGGATAAAAAGAACAAAGCCTATATTTATTTCAAAGACCGCATTTGTAAATGTGACATTGCTGGCAGGAATTGCAATATTTGTGGCACTTGCCGTTTTGACAGGTAGATTGGTAAGCGACAGTATAATTCCGGATAAAGACGTTATTGCAAGCACGGAGCCGAGCGGAAATAAGATTACAGTTATACAGCCGACGTCTACTCCCGAACAGCAGCCTTCAGGCACACTTGCTTCGGATGCGGATGAGGGAAGCCTTATAAAAATTGATGCAAGAGACTATTATTTTGTTCAATTCGGAATGTTTTCAAATGAGGAAAATGCCAAAGTCTGTGCAGATTCAATAACATCCAAAGGCGGAGCGGGATATGTGAAATATGACGGCGGAAAATATTATGTTTTTGCGATGTGTTACAGTAACGGCAACGACGCAAAAACAGTTGTTACAAATCTTAAAGCGCAAGGATATTCTACATTGCTTAAATGTTTTTCACATAACGGCATGTCTATGCGTATAAGCGGAAGCAAAGAAAGTGTAGATAATCTTGAGTCTGCTTATAGCGGCATAGTGAAGGCAACGGATGAAATAGAAGATATAATTTATAAATTTGACAAGGGTGAAATCGACAGAACCGAATTGAAAAACCGTCTCAGAGAATTGCTCGGATCTGTGGGTTCGGTTAAGGACACATTTGCTCTTTATGCGGATCAGAATAAGGTTTTTAATGACGCAAAAGCATTGAGCGAAACGGTTTATACCGATATATCTGCTTTATTGAAGATAGACGATGATACAAAACTTAAATCCGGGCTTAAAAATACATATATAACATGTGTTTTTGATTTAATAGGATATCTTGACAATGCGGTGGTTGGGTGATAAAATATACAATAGAAAAATATTGTGACAGGAACATAAGAAAAACATATGGATTTGCTGAATAATTTAAATGAACAACAAAAAAACGCGGTTTTGCATACAGAAGGTCCCTTGCTTATACTTGCCGGGGCGGGAAGCGGCAAAACTACCGTTATGACTCGCAGAATAGCATATCTTGTGCGTGAAAAAGGCGTATATCCGTCATCGATACTTGCGGTTACATTTACAAACAATGCCGCAAATGAAATGAAAGAGAGAATACATAATCTTATAGGAGATGACGGCGACGGAATGTGGGTAGGCACGTTCCATTCGGTTTCACTGAGAATTTTAAGACGCGATGCAAAATTAATAGGCTATGACAGCAATTTTGTAATATATGACGAGGACGACAAAAAAAAGCTGCTTACGGAGTTAGCGCAAAAAGCCGGTATCGATACAAAATATGTACCGATATCTGCTTTGCGTTCGAAAATATCCGACTTAAAAAACAGGCTTATTTCTCCGGAAGAGTTCGCAAGAATGGCTGAAACCGATTTCAGAGATAAAAAAATTGCTCAGGTATATACGGATTATACTGCCGCACTTAAAAATAATAATGCTCTTGATTTTGACGATATAATATTAAAAGCGCTGGAGCTTTTGGCGGAACATAGCGATGTACTTGATTATTACAGAAGGAAGTTCAAGTATGTTATGGTTGATGAGTATCAGGACACAAATGAACCTCAATTTCAGTTTGTGCGCCTTCTTTCGTCATACTATAAAAATATATGCGTTGTAGGTGATGATGACCAGTCTATTTACGGGTGGCGAGGCGCAGATATAACAAATATTCTTAATTTTGAAAAAACGTTTGAAAACGCTTCCGTAATAAAGCTTGAACAGAACTACCGTTCTACCGACTACATAATAAAAACAGCCAATGCCGTTATAAAACACAACACAAAAAGAATGGACAAGACCCTTTTTACAGAAGTAGGCAAAGGCGAGCCGATTATACTGTGCAATACTTATGATGAGATGGCAGAAGCCGAATTTGTATGCCGTCAGATAAAAAGACTTGTCGATTCAGGAAAATATGGCTATAACGATTTTGCGGTAATGTACCGGACAAATTCTCAGTCAAGAACGTTTGAAGACGTATTTGTAAAGTATGGTCTTAAATACAACATGGTCGGAAGCCTAAGATTCTATGAGCGTAAGGAAATAAAAGATATCATTTCATATCTCAGATTTATTGTAAATGACAGAGATGAGGAAAGTCTTAAAAGAGTAATCAATGTTCCTCCGCGCGGCATAGGCGACAAAACGGTGGAAAAGCTTATTGAAACTGCCGAGAATAATGAGCAGAGTCTTTTTGTTACCATGATGGACGCATCTGAATACGACATATTGCCCGAAAAAATGTGCAGCAGATTAAGCGCGTTCTGTGATATATTTCTGGAACTTTCTGCACTGGACGGGGCAATGACTCCGGTTGAAATGATAGAAACGCTTCTTGAAAAATCCGGCTACATGGAATGGCTCAAAGAGTCAAACGATAAGCAGAAAGAGGACAGAATTGCGAATATAGGTGAATTTGTAGCCGCAGCAGCGCAATATACAAAGGATAATGCAGAGGATGCCACACTGGCGGGATTCCTTGAAAACATGGCTCTTTCGTCGCCGACGGATGATATAGGTAAGGCAGGAGTAAGCCTTATGACTATACACGCTGCCAAGGGATGCGAATATCCGGTGGTTTTTCTTACAGGTATGGAACAGGGACTTTTTCCGCTCTCTTCGGATGAAGAAGCTAAAAAAGAAGAAGAGCGACGTCTATTTTACGTCGGAATTACAAGAGCCAAG
>CAJLXE010000038.1 GCA_905210525.1 uncultured Clostridia bacterium
CGTTTTTACAGAAGCAAAACTCAAATGGAAATAGCCGACGAGCTCGGTATATCTCAGGCTCAGGTGAGCCGCCTTGAAAAAGGCGCCCTCGAAAAAATACGAAAACAAATGTAACACCGCAAAAAATATTTACGTCAGAAATAAAAAAGGAGGATTGGGCATCCTCCTTTTTGTTTTACATCATATACTGTCGTTTTCTCAAAAATATATTGCAATTTCCGATTCTGAGAAGCTTTTTCCGCTCCTACTCCGCCACAATATGCCAGCCTTCGGCTTTTTCACGAATCTCCGTAAAACGTTTATAAATTCCGTCCCGCTTTATAAGCTCTTCATGCGTGCCGCATTCCGCTATGGTTCCGTCGTCAACCACAAGAATCCTGTCCGCATTCTCAACCGTTGCCAGACGGTGAGCAATCGTAATTACCGTTTTTCCTTTGGTCAATTCCGAAATTGCCTGTTGTATAAGATGTTCGTTTTCGGGGTCAATGCTTGCGGTTGCCTCATCGAGAATAATTATCGGTGCATTCTTCAATATCGCACGAGCAATCGAAACACGCTGCTTTTCTCCCCCGGAAAGCGTTCCGCCGCCTTCTCCCACAACCGTATCATACCCTTTCGGAAGCGACATAATAAAATCATGGCAACGTGCCTTTTTAGCCGCCTCAATCATTTCATCTTCTGTTGCGTCCGGCTTACCGAAGCAAATATTCGCGCGAACAGTATCGTTAAACAGATATACGTTCTGAAATACCATGGATATATTTGCAAGCAGACTGTCGCAGGTAAATTCCTTAAGATCATGTCCGCCCACGGAAATATTTCCGCTCTGAGGATCATAAAATCTCGCAAGCAAGCTGCAAATTGTGGTTTTTCCCGAACCGGACGGTCCTACAATCGCGGTAGACGTCTTTTCCGGAATACTGAAGCTCACGTTTTTAAGAATCTGACGTGAATCGTATCCGAAATTTACATTTTTGAATTCAATATCATAATGCTCCGGCTTTATGTCACTGCCGTCCGCGTCAATTAAGTTTTCGCCCTTCAATGCATCAAGCTGATTCATTGCGTCATCAATAACGCCGAGCGTATGCGCACTGTCGCTTATGGGTTCAAGGCTTGCAAAAACACTGAACGAGAAAAATACAAACATCAGCATAACCGAAAAATCCATTTCTCCCGCAAGACACATAAGCATAG
The DNA here is from genome assembly GCA_905210525.1 of uncultured Clostridia bacterium. Taxonomy (GTDB): domain Bacteria; phylum Bacillota; class Clostridia; order HGM11327; family HGM11327; genus SIG351. Next base: position 1,198 of record CAJLXE010000038.1, read on the forward strand.
CCGCCATAGCAAGTCCCACGCTTCCGCATTTGAGCGCAAGCAAATGAAGCGCATTCCCGGGAATATATCCCCACTCTATCTTAAGGTGAATTTTTTTGCTGTCCTCAATGGCATCCGACACGGCGTCCATAGCCGCACTGCTCTTGCCAAACGATTTTACAACGGCAAGTCCCCTTGCATACTCAACGACAGCTCCCGTCATGTCCCTGTTCGCCTGCGCTTCCACGGGCGAATTTTTACGGCTGTAATGAGAAATTACAAGCATAAACACAAGCGACAAACCCGCCGCCGCCAATGCAATCAACGCCGTAACCGGACTGCAAACAAGCAAAGCAATAAATATTACAAAAAAATTAATATAACCGCCCACAAAATTATCCACCATACGTATTCCCATGCCCTCAAGAGTTGACAGACCCGTAGTAATGGAATTCAAAATATTTCCCGTACTTATTTTCCCGAAATATCCAAGCGATACACGTTTGAGAGCATCTCCTACCGCAAGGCGGTCACGCGCAGTAAGCTGATAACCTATCGGCTCCTGCAGTCTTGCCCTGAAATAATCAAAAAGAAAACGGAAAAATACAAGCACAATCTGAATAACAACAGATTTCCATATCCACGACGTATCAAAAGCCGTACCGTTTTTTTGCGCTTCTATCAGAAGTCCTACCGTATATGCGGCAAGCCCCACCGGAAGTGCAGTAAAAATATGCGAAAAAAACGTCATAACAAATCCGAGATACAGCTTTCCTTTGAACTCGCCGCACCAATCAATAATTCTTTTTACAATTCCGAACATATTTCAAACCTCCGTTTTTCCGGACGATACAGCCCAATTTTTGGCGCCTATGTGAGCCTGCCACATATCGTTGTAAAGAGGACAATTTTCAAGCAATTCCTCCTGTTTGCCCGAAGCAATAATTTCGCCGTTTTTCAGCACTGCAATGTTATCCGCGTTCTTTACGGTCGAAAGCCTGTGCGCAATGACAAGCAGAGTTTTTCCCTTCGTGAGCACCGCAATGCTCTGCTGAATTTTATCCTCATTTTCGGGGTCCGTAAACGCCGTTGCCTCGTCAAGTATCACAATCGGCGCATTTTTAAGCATCATTCGGGCAATGGCAATTCTCTGCTTTTCGCCTCCCGAAAGCCTTTTGCCTGCTTCTCCCGCCGGAGTATCATACCCTTGCGGCAATTTCGCAATAAACTCATCGCACTGAGCCGCACGCGCCGCCGCTTTTACTTCTTCATCCGTAGCGTCGGGATTGCCGAGTCTTATATTTTCCAGCAGCGAGCATCTGAACAAAAAGTTATCCTGCGTTACAAAGCTTACCAGCTCCGAGAGCTGTTCAAGCGGCATATCCTTCACGTTTACGCCTCCTACCGTTATCTCTCCGTCCGTAACGTCCCAGAAACGTGCAATAAGCTTGGCAACCGTAGATTTACCGCCTCCCGACGGTCCTACAAGAGCCGTAAAACTTCTTTCAGGCAATTTCATATCAATACCGTGAAGCACTTCATCTTTTTTATCTCCCGTATATGAAAAATGTACATTTTTCAATTCCACATCGGTATGTTGCACTTCTTTTTGTGTTTTCGGTTGTGCAAGCTCCGACATCTCCAGAAATTCTTCCATATTTTCAACCGTAAATTTTACCTGACGCATATTTTCGGAAAATACCTCCAGCTTTGCAAGCGACGCCACCATCGAAACGGACAGCATAACCGCAAGGGCAGCCTCCGGCGCGGTAATTGTTCCCGCATTTGCAAGCGCCAAAGCCGCAGGAAGCGTGCCTATAAGAGTAGACGGGAAAAGCGCAAAGCTGAGCTTCATGGTTACATATGTAGAGGCAAGCCATCTGACAACAAACGTCCTGAAATCATTAATTGCGCCCGCATACTTTTCATATGATACGCCCGCTCTCCCGAATGCTTTTATAACTTCTATTCCCTCCACATACTCTACAATAGTGCTGTTCATATAATTTGCCGCTTTATCGTAAGTAGCGAAGTTTTTACCGCTGATTTTGAACGTAAGCCCCATGCATATAAACGACAGCGGAAAAGTCACAAGCGAGGCAAGCGCAATACGCCAGTCTATTGCCGCAAGCGCAATAATGCTTACCACCGGAAGAACAATATGTCCCGCGCCCTCCGGAATCATATGCGCCAAAGGCGGTTCGAGATTCTCCACCTTATCCACCATAATATTTTTGATTTCTCCTATAGTGTGATTTTCCACGTTACCGAGAGGCGCATTCAGAAACCTATCGGCAAGACGCAGACGCAGTCCCTCCAGAATGGAATACGCCATACTGTGCGATATTCCCGTTGACAAGCTGAATGTCAATATCTTCACAATATAAACCGCCAACGCAATAAGACACCATTTAACAATTGCCGCCGCCGTTGCCGTACCTGCCACAAACAGGCAAATAATTTCATACATACAGTAAAACGGAATTATTCCCAGCACAACAGACAGCACAGAGAGCACAATCGACAAAATCAGCTTCTTTTTTTCGCTCTCGGCATAAGCAAACAGCGTTTTTGTCAGACTTTTCTTTTTTGCTTTCATATATTTCTCCTTATATTTATAAATATCCTTTTCACAGATATATTCCGCATCATATCCGCGCATGGTTAGTACAGACTAACTCGTGTGCAAAAAATACAGAGCATCACTGCCCCATAATTTTAAGCCATCCCGCCGTGTAAAAGTCATTCAGTTCACAAATATATTTTTCCGCATCGGCTTCGGATGTTTCATGAACAATAAGTTCAAAATACGCATTCATCATTCCCGTAACGAGAATATGCTCAAGCCTTCGGTCTATTTCGGGAACAGTTCTGCCGAGACTGTGCAAAACCTCGCAATAGTGATCCGTAGCCTGTGTTTCGAGAGAAACAATATCGTCAATCATCGAAGCATAAGCCGTACCTTCTGCACATTGCAGAATCAAATGAAACACATTCTTTCGTTCATTCATATATGCAAACATTTCTCGCATACATTCTCTGCCTGCACTGCCCATACGGTCGATTTGTTTTTCGGGAGGAAGCTTCGCAAATGCCTCAAGAGATTCCCTGTATTTATTCATAATATAGCGGTATGATTCGTCAACAAGTGCAGAAAAAAGCTCTTCTTTGCTGTTATAATAACCGTAGAATGCACCGGTCGTTATGCCGGCGGTCTTTACTATATTGCGCAACGATGCTTCCCGATAGCCTTTCTGCAAAAATTCCGTCATTGCCGCCCGATGTATTTTCTCAAGCGTTGAACCGCTTTCTTCCATAGAATCTCCTTTTACAGCAGTATAACAGCGTTATATAACACTGTTATATTATAGCGGTCATCAAATAATTTGTCAATAGTTTTTTAATAATTTTGCCTTACCAGTGCATACAGTGCCATATCCCGCACTTCTCCGTTTTTGAATGCATTGCTTTTCATTATGCCCTCCAAAGTAAAACCCTACTTCTCAAGCACGCGCCGCGAACCTGCATTGTCGGCAAACGGCTCGGCATAAATACGCAGAATATCCGTTTCGGAAAAAATTTTGTCACATAACATTCCTACCGCTTCAGTCATTATTCCTCTACCCCATAAGCGCGAATCAATGTAATAACCCAATTCCGCCGTTCTGAAATGAATATTTTCCCCACGAAAAGCGGCAATACTGCCCGCAACAGCTCCGTCCGCACACACCGCATAGGCAAAAGTAGCGGTTTTGTCCGCGCGCATCATTGCCTCTATATATTCCGACGCATCTTTTTCGGTATATGGATACGGTATACCGTCACGCAAATTTTTGAGCACATTCAAGTCATTCAATATCAAGGCAAGCGATTTAGCATAATCGTGAGACCATTCCCGCAAAACAACATTCATTAATCAATACACCCTTCCCTCGGTTGCTACCATGTATAACATACGGTCAAAATCAGCCGTCTGTTTTCGGCGTAATGCTTCCGTCCGTATTATAATCTATTCCGGCTTTCTTTGCCTGTGAATTCTGATTGCAGCGCTTGATATGATATGTTTTCCCGTCTTTAATGAAATTGGCACCCGTCTGATGAAAACAAAACGAAACATTTTTCCGCACGCACTGACTGCGCAAGTCAAGAATCCAATCATAATTGCACGCGCGCGCATACATTCCCGATTCGCCTCCGACCGAAACCTCATCGATACCGTTATCAAGATAACGCGAAATGTCAATGTGCTCCAGAATAGGCGCCGCAATAATAAGACGATGCCGTATGGGAAGCGCTTTAAAAATCGGCAATCTGTAATCCGCCGTTTTCTGATTCTCGGCGGTACAGCCTATAATGACATTTTCATACCCGTCTCCCCAGTCTTTCGGCAGACACATTTCAAGCCTGTCAATGCGCTTTGTGAAAAAGCAGAATCGGCAGTCGCTTCTTATCCGCATCATTTGCCAGCAGTCATTCCTCCAGCAATCCGCGTCTTCAAGCAGGAAATCCGACGTAAAACAGGTAAATACAAAGCTTCCCGGCAAAATTTTATACGTGCCTCCCCGCCTTTTTCTGACGGGAAGATCAAAATTGCCGGTTTTGCGGCAAAGACTGCTTGCCATCTTTACGTCGTACATATCATCCTGCCTGTAAACATAACAATATTTACATCCCGGACTGATTTTCGTGCAGCCGTGCCAGGGATTCCAGTCCGCACGCGCATTTTGATTTGATGTCATATAATTTCCTGCCTTATGCCCATTAATACGGTTTCAACGCGGAATAATGTAATTCTGTTTTTCGCATGTTATCTGCATTGTTCCGTACGCCCCATTTTTTATCCCATTCTTCACGTGTGATCCCGTAAACAGACGTTTCGGCGCCGTCCGTATCCGTAAATTCCTTTACCAAACGCATTCCGTTTGCCCTTGCCGTTGCCGAGGACGCAATATTGTCCTTATGCATATAAGAATACACCGCGCCGAACGGAGTGTTCAGAAACGCCCAATCGCGGCATTTGCCTGCCGCTTCCTTTGCGTACCCCTTATGCTGATGCTTTTTTGCAATATGATATCCTATTTCAGGCATTATAAATCCGTCTATATTCTGCATGGTAAGACCGCAATCGCCTATCATTTCTCCCGTATCTTTAAGACATACCGCCCAGAGTCCGAATCCCGGAATCCTGTATCGTTCAATATTTTTGTTTATCCGGTTCCTTACCCTTTTTTCATCAAATGTGTAAGGGTAGTGCTTCATAATATCGCTGTCTGCAAGCACTTCGTAAAGCGCCCCGAAATCGTCCGATGTCATTTCTCTCAGCACAAGCCTTTCCGTTTCCATTTTCTTAATCCGCTCCCCCGTAAATTTATTCACAGGCAGACAATACTTATGCCATAACCGGCATACAAATAAATTCCGCCCGAAAATAACCGATATAATTTTATCACAATCATCCCAAATGCGCAAGCGCTTTATAATACTCCCGAATTGTATAAAATCTTATTGTTTCAAAACTGCATCTGCCCGTTTATTCCGATATAAAAGTAAGCTTTTTTTGCAAAACATACCTTGAAATTTTAACATAATTCATGTATAATAGAATTGAATGGTTATGCTTAAAAAGCAATCCGGAACGATAATTTATCACGGGAGGCAGCTTCGGTATGAAAAAGTCCAAAAAATTAAGACGTCTTATAAAAGCCGCAAAATCCGGAAAACCGTACGCCATGTACCGGCTCGGCATTTGCTTTGAAACAGGACATATGACAGACAAAAATATTAGCAATGCGGTAAAATGGATTTCATCCGCCGCCGATGCCGGATATATCCCGGCAAAGGAATGGATAAGCGATTACGTATTCGATGATAATGCGCTCATGCAGTCTGAAAGCTGAGGATCAGACAATGAATTATCTGCCATATGACAAAATACTCGACAAAGTATCGATATACCAAGGTCTTGAACCCAATACTCTTACAGTGCGGCTTGAAGGCAATACAGGAGAGCGTTGTCCGTCGGAAATGCACAGATACGACATTTCACTGCCCGTCAGCGTCGGAATTTATACGATAAATTTTACAGCCTACGCACCCAAGCATATGTACAGCCTTGCCGTAAACAGTATTGATAAAGACAGTATTAACATAGCATTTAACGGAAAAGATTACATAATACACGAAGGACTCAATATTCTTTTTGAAGAAAAAAGCTATCAGGCGTCCTACGACGGTCCGTGGTTTACCTCAGTGGATCAGATGCAGGTCGTGTGGGTTAAATAAAATTACAGGAGGATACAATATGGGACTGTTTGAAAAAACAGATTACGATGAACTGTACAGAAAACTTTCGTCCGAAAAGATGACTGAAAAAGAACTGAAAAAAGCCAAAAAGCTTTTGGAAAAGCTCAGAAATTCGGATGACAGACGAGGCATTCTCTGGACGCCGTTGATAAGCGTTCAATGGAAAAATGCGGATAACGCAATCTATAGATTTTCGTTAGCGGAGTCCAAATTGGGACTGTGCGAGGACTATGTGCGTATCAGAAGTCTGCCGATTGTATTCAATTTTTTTAAAGAGGAATATGAATGCCGTCCGTATCCGCAAACCGCTGTATTTATCGCGCGCGCATACGAACACGGCTGGGGAACAGAAAAAAACCACGAAAAAGCAGTTGAAATCATACGTAAACTGGAAAGCTATCCGAGAAACATAACGTTCTCCTCAAATTCGGACTTAATCAAAAACGCATATAAAGAAATAACGGGGAAAGAATTTCCTGCCAAGCAAAATATCGAACCTCAGATCAGCATAGAACAGGCTCCCGAACAGATTCCCGATGCCAAAGCAAAATTGCCGCGTTCTGCCGACAAAAATACGGTAACAAAAAGGATCGTATTTGAAAGCGGCAGCACCTACGAGGGCGAAACGCTTGACGGCAAACAGCACGGCAGAGGCAAATACACATGGGCAAACGGCACCGTCTATGAAGGCGAATGGATTGACGGCAACCGCACCGGAAAAGGAAAATATACATATAAGTCGGGTGCATTTTACGAGGGTGATTTTGTCGACGGAAAGATGGAGGGCAAAGGCAGATACGCATTGTCAAACGGAGATGTTTACGAGGGTGATTTTGTCTCGGATGATTTCAACGGCAGAGGCAAATACACTTGGACAAACGGCAACACCTACGATGGCGAATGGGTTGACAATAAGCGCACCGGACACGGTTTATATACAACCTACGGCAAGCGTCCGTCCGACGGCGGAACCTATATGAAATACTCCTATGACGGCGAATGGGTTGACAACAAAGAACACGGTCACGGCATATGCGTCGAAGGCGATTTTGCCGCATTGGATCCTATGAACAAAGTGTTTGAGGGCGAATGGGTTAACGGCAAACGTCAGGGACGTTTTGTATGGTATTTTCTCCACGAGGATGGTGAAAAGGGTAAAAGCTATATTGATTTTTACGAAAACGGCAATACAATCGAAACCTGCATTCCGTACAGCGAAAACATAATTACGGTTGAAGACGCCCGTATTGCAAAACAAAACAACCATAAGTCGGCCGCGGTTTCAGAATCCGATGTTGTAAAGCATACGGATATGTCCGATATACCGAGCTGGCAGAACGTGAAATCCGGCAAAGTAAAAGAAGACCGGCAGAATGACAAAGAACGAAGAGAAGAAATCGAAGATCTGGTATATACATACCTCCATCCGGCGGAATTTGATTGGTATTCCGATATCACGGACAGAAATATTGAAGAATCCTGTCTTTGGCTCAGATATTACATAGAGCAAGCAGAGGAACTGTTTCTGGATAACAAGCTCTGCAAAAGTGCCGACCGCGTCGGTGAAATACTCGGAGTGACATTCAATGCTGACGCGGAATGGATATACGATGAGAAAAACAAGTATTTCAGCGATTTCCTGCACAGTGCGTTCTTCTATCTTGCAAAGCTTGAACCGGATGAAATTCCCGATGTCAACCGCACGGTTGTTGCGGCAGTCAATATTGCCTGCTATATGTGGAAAGTATATTCCGTAACCGACGTATTGTGGGCAGCACGATTCCTGTGGATTGAATGGGGAATGCCAAGCGAGGAGTCCTTCCTCTGGCTGCAAAGAGTGAGTGAAAACGGAGACCCCGGCATTCGCTGCTCCGATTCGATAAGCGAAAAATATTACGGGCTTGATGTTGACCGATACATAATGGGTTCGGATTGCAAATTATACGATCCCCGATATCCCAAAGACGATTTATACTGAAAAACACTGCATAAAGGTATAAAAATATGTTCAAAAAAATAATAACCTTGTCATTCGGCACGGCATTGACTGTTATTCTCATGCTTGCGGCAGGCGGAATTTATATTCTGCCCCAAAATTTACTGCTCGTCTATATGTATGCCGATTTATGGAACGCCGTCGGCGGCTTATTCAGCTTTATGCTGGTGCCGGGCTTTACGGTAGGATATGCATTGTGTCAGAGCAGAATACTCGGCGCCGTATATTTTACAGGCTTTGTTGCCTTGGGATTTACGGTCGGTATAAATACATGGTGGATTATCACTGCGGTGTTGCTTATCCTTTCGTACATATTCTGCATAAGAAAGCACGTCGGCAATTACGATGAGCTTAATACATTCGACAGATTTTGTGTGCTTATTCCTGCCTTCGGTGCATTGCGCTTTACGGATATCCGCGGATTCAGAAAATTTTTCGGCATAATCGCAAAATTTCTTTCCGTTCTTGCAATTATACTGAATTTTGTACTGCTTACGGCGCTCTGGATTATACCTAAGGACAGCGCCTCGGTATTCGGCAAGATTATATTGCAAATAAAGGATTTCGGGGGTACTCTTTTCGGATTAACGGTTATATTTGTATTTCTTCCGATGTTTTCGGTTTACAGCGCAAAATATTCTTTCATAAAACCCGGTCTCGCAAAAATACTTGCGGTTATTTTCGGCGGTTATGACATTATGCGCGGAGCGTTTGTGACATTGCCCGCTTTGCTCAGCGGCTTAAAGCTTACAACGGACACAACCATGGAGGGAGCAAGCCCTATATTCAATAATATGTTCGGTATTGAAGCGTGTTTTCTTGCAGCAATGCTTTTCGGCGGAATACTTTGCGTCAAAGCCGCGTTCGGCAAAAAGCTCGGCATGTCAGCGCATTTCTGCCTCACCAAAGACGGCACGGTGTCTCTTCGCTGTCTGATGATGGCGGCGTTTAATACTGTTCTGGTATTAAGTATAGCACCTGCCGCTATTTTCACCATCTGGCTGGTATTCGTTATCATATTTCTTTTAATCTCGGCATGGGCAATAAAAAATTTTGCTCCATATTACAGCTACGAAGACCTACGGTCTATGGGCTACTCTGACTACGAAGCAAGAAAATTTATAACCTTGGCAAACGGCAAAGTAAGCGTCATATAAACGGAGGATAAAAATGACAGAAGAAAAACTCAGACGTATAAAAGAGCTTGAAAACGAGCTTTCTTACCTTATAAAAGATTCAATGACTACCGCACAAAAAATCAAGTGCTTAGCCATTGCACATTGGGAAGCGCAACACTCAGGCTACTGCGACGCCATGGCAAATAAACTGATGGGCGGCGAGG
>CAJLXE010000039.1 GCA_905210525.1 uncultured Clostridia bacterium
ATTTAAACACTGCCGACAGTATCGGGCATAAATTTATAAAACTAAAGAAAAAACAATCCACACGTGATGTTTACAAAAGTGTTTAACTGTAAATATCCGCAAAAAAAGGAGCGCTCATGAAGCTTTACATTAAATCAATAGCATATTCCTTAAAATTAATATATAAATCAACGAAATTTACGATAGGGTTGTATTTTATTTTGAAAATTATACTTTCTACCGTACCGCTGGTAAATACATATATAATAAAATGCATATTTGATCTGCTTTCGGTAAGACAACCGGATATTACGCAGCTTTCTATGTATATAGCATTATATGTTGCGGTTCTGATAGTGTCGAATGCGCTTAATTCATTTAACGGCATAATACACGATGGCATTTATAAAAAAGCCGATCATGAATATGAAAAACAATTACTCTATAAATTGACTGATTTACCTATGTCAGTAATAGATTCGTCGTGGGGCAAGGATGCAACAAACGAAGTAAGACGTGTAAAGGGTGACGTTTTACATTCGGCGGACGGCTTGATAGACATAATTGCAAAATTTTATACGTTTACCGTGGCGTTTATTGTTATCGCAAAATTTGATATTGTTTTTTCGGCAATATTTTTGATGCTTACAATTCCCGGTATATTGGTTGACATTATATGGGATTCAAAAATGGTAGACTTACAGATCAGGACTGCACCTGATATGAGAAAATTCAGCTATTACCGTTGGATGCTTACGGATGCGGGTCCTGCTAAAGACGTTAGGATGTATGATCTTACGGCAAGTATTAAAACACGTCATGATGAAGAAAAAAATAAATTCAGAGACATAAATAAACAGCTCGATAAAAAAAGACTGTTAGGTTGGTTGCTTGCGGAAATAATAAGACGCAGCGGCGAAATTGCTTTTACAGTGTTTGTTATAACAAAAGCCGTAAAAGGTGAAATTGGTATAGGTGATATAACGTTGTATATAGGCTACTCGGTTACAGCAGGCGATTCTTTTCAATCGGCTGTTTCTGCGCTTTTTATGAGTTACAGGCGTATTACGAAATTAATGAAGCATTTTTATGAATTTATGGCTTTGGAAGATCAATCGGAGAATGTCTGCCGCAGAAATCTTTGTGATTTTGAATCGCTCGAATTCCGGAATGTATATTTCAAATATCCCATGACGGAAACCTATGTTCTGCAAGGGGTTGATTTTATACTTAAAAAAGGCGATAAAATGTCTATTGTGGGAATTAACGGCTCCGGCAAATCAACCATTGTAAAGCTTATACTTGGGTTGTATAAAATAAATTCAGGCATAATACTGATTAACGGACATCCTATGGAAGAATACGACATAAAAGATGTAAGAAAGCTTTTTTCGGTATTGTTTCAGGGATTTGTTCAGTATCCGCTTACATTGCGTGAAAACATTGCGCTGTCAGATATAGAGAAAGATACGGATAATGATGAGGCGGTCGTTTCGGCTATGAAAAAATCAGGTGTTTATGATGAGATAGAAAGTAAGCTCAACCATGGACTTGATTCTTATATGACGCGTCAGTTTGATGAAGAAGGCGTGGAATTATCAAGAGGGCAGTGGCAGAAGATTGCTTTGGCAAGAGCGTATTATAAAGATGCGCCGATAGTGATTTTTGACGAACCGTCAGCCGCACTTGACGCGGAAGCAGAGGACAGGATATTCCGCAATTTTGACGAAGTTTCCGGTGATAAGACGTGCATAATGATATCTCACAGAATTTCAAGCGCGAGAATGTCTAACGTTATACTGGTACTTGACGGCGGCAGAATTACAGAGATCGGCAATCACGAAGAGCTTTTGCAGAAAAACGGACTGTATTCAAAATTGTATAATCTGCAAAAACAAAAATATACGATGAAAGAGGATGCGGTTATATGAAACAAGTCGGCAATGGAATTTATCATATAATAAAAAATATTTGTTTCGCTGTAAAAATAAGTTATTGTGCGTCAAAAAAATATTTTTGTGCAAAAAGCGCACTTATGCTTGTTGCAACGGCAGTTCCGCTTGTTACAATACGGTTATGGAAAGAAATTCTTAACGGTATTTCATCGGGGGCAGGCGATATTTCTGCTGTTGCTGTATATTTGGCGGCATATCTCTGTATACAGTTTGCTGTATATCTTGCAGCAAAAATAGGGGGATATATAAACATGAGGTACTGGGACGAAATCACTTTTTATATAGACGGAATAATGATAGAAAAAACATCCAAAATGGATCTCATGTTTTTTGATTCTGCGGATATGAACGATAAACTGAGCAATGCAAGAAGTAATTTTGATATACTGCATTCAATGCCGCCTTTGGTGTTCAATATAATATCGGAGATTATTACTATTGTAACGACTGTTGCAATAGTGTCCGCATATAAATGGTGGAATAATTACGGTTTTGCTGTTGATACCTTCTGTTGTTTACGAACAAAGGTACAATAAAAAAAGGTATCAGATGAATAAAGAGCAAATTCGAGATAATCGAAAAATGGGATATGCCGAAGGAGCGTTTTTTGACAACGGCACACAGTTTGAAATAAAGCTGAACGGTATAGGAAATTATTTTATAGAAAAATATACATCTATCTGGAAAAAACTGTTTAAAATAAACCGGAAAGCGGATATATCTCATATAATTCGGAGTTCGTTTTTGGGATTGATAAACATTTTTTCTGAGGTTATGGTATTGTTTGTTTCTGTAAACGATGTTGTTTCCGGCAGTATGCTGATAGGTGACTTACAATATAATATCAGTATGGTATCAAGGCTGAGGAGTCAGGCAAGCAAGCTTTTTACCGATGTGAACGGCCTTATGCTTAATAATGAACGAATCAATGAATTGCAGGAGTTTATGAGCATATGTCCGGAGATAGAAAAAAGCGGAACATTAATTCCAAAGGACAATCCGAAAATAGAATTTTCTCATGTGTATTTTAAATATTATAATACAGATCGGTATGTTTTGAATGATTGCTCATTTGTGATTGAGTCGGGTGAAAAAATCGGGCTTATAGGTTTAAACGGCGCAGGCAAATCTACTATTATAAAGCTTATGTTCAGATTTTATGATCCCGAAAGTGGAGAAATAAAGCTTGACGGAATAAATATAAAGGAATACGACGTTTATGCTGTAAGACGTGTTTTTGGAGTGCTGTTTCAGGATTATGTCACATACTGTCTGCCTTTAAGGGAAATAATAGCTCTTTCCGATTTTGAAAACAGGTATGATGATGAACGCCTTAAATATGCGGCTGATATAAGCGGTGTAAGCAGAATAATCAGCAAGTGGGAGGACGGATTTGACAGTGTGCTCGGAAGATATTATACCGATAACGGTAAAGATTTATCAGGCGGACAGTGGCAGCTTGTGTCGCTGGCGCGGGCATATTTCAGGGACACTCGGTATATGGTGCTGGATGAGCCGTCAGCGGCGCTTGACCCCATATCCGAGGACAGAATATTTGAACAGCTTTATCATCTGAGCGAAGGTAAGGCATCTGTTACAATTTCACACAGACTTTCCAATACAACGCTTGCGGATAAAATACTTGTGCTTGATGACGGGAAAATCATAGAACAGGGCTCGCATTTTGAACTTCTTAAACAAGGCGGAAAATATGCGCATTTGTTTAATCTTCAGGCAGAGAAGTATAAATAAAACGGTCCGGCATACAGAAAGGAATTACATATGGATGAATTATTAAGTTCAATTCTTTTTATTGAGAATGCGGATAAAAGCAATCCGCGTATAAGTGATGATACGTTTTCCGATGTTATGCTCAATAAAATAACCGAAAGTGAAAATCTCATGTATTTATCTTGTTATTGTACGTATAACGAGATAAAATACAGGCATGAGATTTTTGAAGACCTTCTTAATAAGGGTATGTATGATTCATTCAAAACACTTGACAATATGCTGTCGGCGCTTTATCAGAGCTATGACGCTTTTGAAGCGGCGGAGTACAGATATGCAAGAATACTTTGCGCGTACAACGTATGTGAACATTACTGTAATGTTTACAATTATATTATGGACATAAACTCGGATAGCTTTTTTATTGTGCGTCTGAAAAATTGTCTGGAGCGTATGCATGAATCGGTTTACTGCATTGAAAGCAGTCTGAAAGAGTACAGTGAGATTTGTAAGCGCATAAAACGGTGCAAGCTTTATATTTCGGGCGATTGGTGCAATGCTTATCCTGTCCATGAAGAAAATTTGTTGTGCAAACGCGGAAAATTTGAGGAATACAGCAGAGCTTTGGAATGGGAAAGTGAGAAAGCTTATCATAAGAATTTGAGGATAAATGAAACTCTTGTTTCGTGCATTAATGTATCATATAAAGATGAGTTGCTTAAATTGTCTGTTTTTTGCGATAAATTTGTTAAAATGTTAAACAAAAACATCATAAACTGCCGTTCTGAAATACGTTTTTATCTTGCAATATGCAATATTGTAAGGACGTTGCAGAAACGTGGCATACCGTTCTTTCTGCCGGAAATAAATAATTCAAAACGTTTTGTTGTGCGTGATGCTTATGACATTACGCTTACTTACCTCAAAGATGTAAAAGCTGTACCGAATGATGTGGAGTTCAATAAAAACAACGGGCAGTTTTTTCTTACAGGAGCAAACGGCGGAGGTAAAACTACCTATTTACGTGCGGTATGCATAAATCTTATATTCGGGACTGCCGGCTGTCCGGTATTCGGAACGTTTGCCGAAGTTTATCCTTTTAACCGTATTTATACGCATTTTCCGACGACAGAAAGAATTGATACGGGAAGATATGAGGAAGAAACTGAAAGAGTAAATAAAATTATATCGGAAGCGGCTTCGGATGACTTTATATTTTTTAATGAAACATTTTCCGGTACAAATATGCAAAAAGGTACCGAAAAGGCGTTGGATGTTGCACGAAAAATCAGAGATAAAAATGCATATATGCTTTTTGTGACGCACTTTCGCGGAGTTGCGGATTCGGATTTCCCGTTGCTTACAACAGAGATCTGCGAAAATGATGATTCTGCACAGAGAACATATAAAATAGTTCGCAGTAAAACGGTAAAAAGCTCATATGCACATGATATATTGAAAAAATACGGACTTTCAAGAGAAGCTTTGGAAGAAAGGTTCGGTGATATATTTTGAAACATGATTTGTTGTTTTGCAATGACTGTCATAAGGTTGGAGAAACAGACGTAAATTTCACGGAAAATTTTGACCTGAAAACATTATTCGGCAGATTTTCGACAGATGCCGAAAATCTCAATTATTTTATTGATGTTTTACTTAATCCTCTTACCGATGCGGATGAAATAAATTACAGGCGTGAAATTCTGGATGACTTTCAGAAAAATCCGGATATGTTGATGAAACTGGAAAGAGTTTTTAAAAATCTTGTTTTATTGAAAAATAAAAACATACGCGAGCGTGCAATGGGGATAGGCGGAAGAATAGAAACCGTTCTCAGTAGAAATGCACAGTGTCTTAAAAATCTCCTCATAGAATTGAAGATCGGTGCAGGTATTGTTTCCCGTATGACCGCACAATCACGCGGTTTGAAAAAGCTTATTGACCGTATGCGCGAAATAGAGCATAGTTCGGATATTGAAAATATGATATTGCAATGCAGTGAATTTGCTTGTGAGAAAAAGGATAATAATTATGTTTTGCTTATAAAAATAAATGAAACCGCCAAGATATGCGACATAGATATAGTCTGTGACGAAGCGGGCTTCAAGATTAACGGCGCAAAGAACGCAATTTTCAATCCTCACAATGAAGAATACAGCGGTTATGCGATGAAATATATTGCAGATAAGCTTTTTGATACGGAGAAAAATATATACAACGAATTTGACGGAATGATAAGACAGTTGTCGTTCTATGATATTGCTTTGAGGTATATAGGATATATAAAAAACAAAGGGTATCCGTTTTGTCTGCCGGATATTAATTCTGCGGGGGAAACGGTAATATATTCGTTGTATGATGCGGTGCTGTGCGTATCTGTTGCAAATGTTGTTTCGAACGATGTGCTGTGTATGGAACACGGTTCTGTTATTTACGGTGAGAACAACAGCGGTAAAACGGTTTACCTGCGTTCGTTGGGACTTGCTCAGATTATGTTTCAGGCGGGCCTTCCCATAATAGCTCAATCCGGATCCATGCCTGTAAGAAGAGGAATATATTCTTTGTTTTCTTCGCCTGAAAATTACAATGCTCAGGATATTTCGGGAAGATTTGAGGATGAAGCAAGAGGTATCAAAGAATTTTTCGACAAGATAGATAAAGATTCACTTGTTCTGCTTAACGAACCGTTCCAGACTACCGACTATGATGAAGGAAGCGAATGTCTTTACTACATATTGAAGTCCGTCAGTGCTATGGGAGCAACATGGTTTATGGTGACGCATTTGCAGCAGCTTGTGGAAAGGTTTGAATATGAGGGCTCTGCTAAGTTGATAAAAATGACTTCGGAACATACTATCGATGTCAGATAAATTGCGTTAAGCGTCTTTTAAAAATATTCATTGAAACCTGAAATTGCGTTTTGCCGATTTTGCGTTGAAAAGAGCCCGTTTTCAGGGTTTTGTATGCGAAAAATTAAAAGTTAACAAAAAATTATATAAAATAATGTTAAAGAATATTTACATTTCGGCGCAAACGTGGTAAAATAATATTATAGGATATTTTATATTCTCTTAAGGACAAAAATTAAAATTAAATACAGGAGAAAAAACATGGTTAGAAAAAAGATTTCCATGGATGGTAACACAGCCGCTGCGCATGTAAGTTATGCGTTTACAGAGGTTGCGATCACGCCTTCGAGTGTTATGGCTGAGTTGACAGACTCATGGTCTGCTACCGGTCTTAAGAACATTTTCGGCGAAAAAGTTAAGGTTATGGAAATGCAATCTGAAGCCGGTGCGGCGGGTACTGTTCACGGTTCATTGGCAGCGGGCGCACTCACAACAACTTATACTGCTTCACAGGGTCTGCTTTTGATGATTCCGAATATGTATAAGATAGCGGGTGAATTGCTTCCGAACGTTATTCACGTTTCTGCACGTTGCGTTGCATCACATGCTCTTAACATTTTCGGAGATCATTCCGACGTATATGCTTGCCGTCAGACAGGCTATGCAATGCTTGCAGAATCAAATCCGCAGGAAGTTATGGATCTCGGTGCAGTTGCTCATTTGTCAACAATAAAGGGCAGAGTGCCTTTTATCAACTTCTTTGACGGTTTCCGTACTTCTCATGAAATACAGAAGATTGAAGTATGGGATTATGAAGATCTTAAATCCATGATAGATGAGGATGCTGTTGCGGCATTCCGTTCAAGAGCTATCAATCCTGAGCATCCTGTTCTTCGCGGTTCTGCCGAGAACGGTGATATATTCTTCCAGCACAGAGAAGCTTGCAACAAGTACTATGATGCACTGCCGGATATTGTTGAAGATTATATGAATCAGGTAAACGCTAAAATAGGTACAGACTATAAGCTGTTCAACTATTACGGTGCTCCGGATGCGGACAGAGTTATAGTTGCGATGGGTTCAGTATGCGACGTTGCGGAAGAAGTTATAGACTATATGCTCGCTCACGGCGAAAAAGTAGGTCTTATCAAAGTACGTCTTTACAGACCTTTCAGAGCAGACAAACTCATAGAAGTTCTTCCTAAGACAGCAAAGAAGATTGCAGTTCTCGACAGAACAAAAGAACCCGGTTCACTCGGCGAGCCTCTTTATCTTGATGTTGTTACGGCGCTTGCTACGCACGGCGTAAACGCTAAGGTTGTAGGCGGACGTTACGGTCTCGGTTCAAAGGATACACCTCCGCAAAGCATATTTGCCGTTTATGAGAATCTTGCACAGGATGAACCTAAGGCAGGCTTTACAATCGGTATTGTGGATGATGTTACGGGTCATTCTCTTGAAGAAAAACCGGCTCCGGATACATCTGCTGCAGGAACGATTTCATGTAAATTCTGGGGCTTGGGCGGCGACGGTACAGTAGGCGCAAACAAGAACTCCATAAAGATTATAGGCGATCACACAGATAAATATATACAGGCATACTTCCAGTATGACTCAAAGAAAACAGGAGGCGTTACAATTTCTCACCTCCGTTTCGGCGACAGCCCGATAAAGAGCCCATACTACATTACAAAGGCAGACTTTGTTGCATGTCATAACCCGTCATACATCATTAACGGCTACAAGATAGTAAACGATGTTAAGCCGGGCGGTACATTCCTTCTTAACTGCCAGTGGACTCCCGAGGAAGTTGAGAAGCATATGCCGGCAGAAGCAAAACGTTACATTGCGCAGAACAATATTCAGTTCTACATTGTAAACGCTATTGATAAGGCTCGTGAGATCGGCATGGGCAAGAGAACAAATACTATATTGCAGTCCGCATTCTTTGCGCTCGCAAACATTATGCCTATCAACGAAGCTGTTGACTACATGAAGTACATGGCTAAGAAGTCTTACCTCAAAAAGGGCGAGGCAGTAGTTGAAATGAACTATAAGGCTATCGATGCAGGTGTAGACGCTATTGTTAAGGTTGACGTTCCTGAGGCTTGGAAGAATATCGAGGTTAATGCTCCCGAAATCAAGATTGAAGGACATCGTCCCGAATTGGTTAAGTTTGTAAAGAACATAGTAATGCCTGTTGCAAAAATGAACGGCGACAGCTTGCCTGTATCTGCATTTGTGGATCATGTTGACGGTACATTCCCGCAGGGTGCTGCTGCTTATGAAAAGCGCGGTGTTGCGGTAGATGTTCCGGAATGGAATCCCGAAAACTGTATACAGTGTAATCAGTGCTCATTCGTTTGTCCGCACGCAACTATCCGTCCTTTCGCTATGACAGAAGAAGAAGCTGCAAAAGCTCCTGCCGCAACGAAGTTTGCTTCAAGAGCAGTTAAGGGCAACGAAAATTATAAGTTCACAATGGCTATAAGCCCGCTTGATTGTATGGGTTGTGCTCTTTGCGTAAATGTATGTCCTACAAAGCCTGAAAAGAGAGCTATTAAAATGGTTCCTCAGGAAACGCAGTTGGATCAGCAGGAAGTATTCAACTATGCTGTTGAGAACGTAACAGAAAAAGAAGAACTCATTAAGCCTACGGTTAAGAACAGCCAGTTCAAACAACCGTTGCTTGAATTCTCCGGTTCATGTGCAGGCTGTGCGGAAACTTCATATGCACGTCTTATTACACAGCTCTTCGGTGAGAGAATGTACATTTCAAATGCAACAGGTTGCTCATCAATATGGGGCGGTTCTGCACCTTCAACTCCTTATACGGTAAACCGTTTCTCAGGACGCGGTCCGGGTTGGGCTAACTCACTCTTTGAAGATAATGCAGAGCATGGCTTGGGTATGTATCTCGGTCAGAAGACGATTCGTGAGAAGCTCATCAGATACGTTGAAGAGCTCCGCGAGAACGTTGAAGACGAGAGCAAGAAGGCTGTAATTGATAACTACCTTGCTACAAAGGATGACGGCAAAACAAACGAGGCTGCAACAAAGGCTCTTATTGAAATGCTTGAAGCTTGTCCTTGCGATAGCGAATTGAAGAAGAAGATACTTGCAGAGAAAGATTATCTCTCCAAGAAATCTATATGGATATTCGGTGGTGACGGTTGGGCTTACGATATAGGCTTCGGCGGTTTGGACCATGTAATAGCTTCCGGCGAAAATGTAAACATAATGGTATTTGATACTGAGGTTTACTCAAATACAGGCGGTCAGGCTTCAAAGGCATCCAACCTTGGTCAGGTTGCACAGTTTGCTGCTGCAGGTAAGAGAATAGGTAAGAAGAACCTTGCCGAAATCGCTATGTCTTACGGTTATGTATATGTTGCTCAGATTGCTATGGGCGCTGATATGAACCAGACTGTTAAGGCGTTGACAGAAGCTGAAGCTTATCCGGGTCCGTCTATCGTTATCGGATATGCTCCTTGCGAAATGCACGGCGTTAAGGGCGGCATGACAAATTGCCAGTCCGAAATGAAGAAAGCAGTTGATGCAGGATATTGGCAGATGTTCAGATTCAACCCGGCTCTTAAGGCAGAGGGCAAGAATCCGTTTACACTTGACAGCAAAGAACCTACGGCAAGCTATGTTGATTTCATAAAGAGTGAAACACGTTACAGCCGTTTGGCTCAGCAGTTCCCTGATGTTGCTGCAAGCCTGTTTGAAAAGGCTGCGGAACAAGCTAAGGCGAAGTATGCTCGTTTGCAGAAACTTGTAAAACTTTATGAGGATTAATAATCATTGATATTTGAGGCTGTAACTATGAAGTTACAGCCTTTTTTGTAATTGAGCACCTGAACTTTGTGTCTGGGACAATTACTTTACCGGGGGGTATTAAATGAATAGCAATGTTAAAAGATTAATTACGGCATTGGCAATGCTGTGCGGCATTGTTTGTATTGCCGTGTTAATTGCACCGAGTGCGGCGTATTTTGTTGAAAAAGAAGCTGAGAATACGCCTACTCCGTATATTGATGATTGGGATAAACAGGGTGAAAGCGATGGCAAGGATAATGTATTTATGCCGAAGCCAACATCTGCATCGGAATCGGAACTTGAAGCCACGGAAACATCGGTACCAACGGTAAAGCCGACCGCTGCGCCAACGGCAACGCCTGAGCCAACGGTAAAACCGACCGCTGCGCCAACGGCAACGCCCGA